>CAZAYE010000251.1:2443-5773 GCA_964489255.1 uncultured Enterobacteriaceae bacterium | reverse complement strand
GTGATCACCACATCAAAGGCTGCTCGATCGAGCAGCCTTTGATGTGGTGATCACCGATCTCAAGATGCCCGTGATGGATGGCATGCAGCTCTTGCGAGAGATGAACATCAAGGAGCGGGGTTGCGCGGTGATCGTCCTCACCGGTCACGGGACAATCGAGAGCGCGGTCGAGGCCATGCAATGCGGAGCGGCCGATTACCTGACCAAACCCTGTAATCCTGATGAACTACTCCTGAAGGTCGATAAGCTGCTCGAGACCAAACGCCTCCGCCAGGAAGTTGAGCAACTCCGCCGCGAGGTGCGCGCCTACAAAAAGTTTGGTGAGTTGATCGGCCAGAGCCCGTCGATGCGGCAGATCTACACTGTTATTGGTGCGGTGAGCGGCAATAAGAGCACGGTCCTCGTGACGGGTGCAAGCGGCACGGGCAAGGAATTGGTGGCGCGCACGATCCACCAGCAGGGACCCTGGGCGGACCGGCTGTTCGTGGCCATCAATTGCGGCGCCATGTCCGAAACTCTGCTGGATAGTCAACTCTTTGGACACCGACGTGGTGCCTTCACTGGCGCGATTGCCGACCACAGCGGAGTGTTCCAGACGGCGAATGGGGGCACGCTGTTCCTCGATGAAATTTCCGAAATTCCGCTCGCGCTGCAAGTGAAGTTTCTGCGCGCAATTCAGGAAAAGGAAGTGACTCCTCTGGGTGCGAGCCAGCCCCTCAGAGTAGATGTACGGATCATCGCCGCCAGCAACCGGAACCTGGAGGAAGAGGTTAGAAAGGGAACCTTCCGCGATGATCTGTTCTACCGGCTGAACGTGGTGCCGATTCACCTCCCACCCTTGCGTGAGCGACGCGAGGATATTCCGCTCCTGATTGAGCATTTCATTGCGACCTTCAGCACTGAGTACAAGGTTGAGCCAAAAAAAGTCGCGCCTGAGGCGCTCGATAAGCTGGTGTCGTACCCCTGGCCGGGGAATATCCGTGAACTTCAGAATGTGATCGAACGGATGTTTGCCCTCTCCCGGAGTAAAGAGATTACCCTTGCAGATCTGCCCGGCCCGATCGCTCATTTTGAGGAGAAGCCCTTCAGCTTCCAACAACTGGCTGAACTGCCAACGCTGGAGGTCATGGAGAAATCCCTGATTGCTACAGCTTTGCGGAAGAGTCAGGGCAATAAAAACGAAGCGGCGCGCCTGCTCGCCATCGATCGTCAGCGCCTCTATAGGAAGATTGAAAAATACCGGCTCGAACAGGAAGTCTAGAGCCTGGGCTTTGGAGTCAAGAGCAGTGCGAAGACTAGTTTTGCTCTTAACCTCCGATTCACCGGAAAGTATCGATTAGGATATCTCCCACCTTTGCTCCAGTATTTCTAACTGGCAGTTTTCTGTTTTCAGCGACATCGTAGATTCCTCCTCCCCTCAAAACGCAACTGTTTGTGCTGAGCCTCCTTCGGCTATGCTCAAGGCAGACTTGTCGAGGTAGGTGAGCGGCCTTGTAGAATCCTTGCATTCATCGTGCCAACGTCCTACAGTAAATGCCGAGGGAGAGGAAACCTATGGCTACAGCCAGTGCGATCACGCGTACGATTCCGACTGATGATCCTATCGAACAGCTCTACGAACAGGGAGTTACTGATGGTTTCCCGGTGGTGCCACCAACCCGCGACCGAGTTGAACGCATGTTGGCTGGTGCACCGGGTCGCTCCCGCGACGAATTAATCGGCACGGTTGGTCCTTGTTACGGCGAGGCAACGGTCGAGAAGGTCGCTATCAACGCAGTGATGGCCGGATGCAAGCCTGAGTATTTTTCTGTCGTGCTAGCCGGCGTGGAAGCGCTGTGCGATGAGCGGCTGTGTGCCCATGGTCTGAACGTGACGTTGTTCTCGGCAGCTCCCTGGGCGATTATCAACGGCCCTGTGCGGCTCCAGATCGATCTTAACTGTGGTCACAACGCTCTCGGCCACGGTTTTCGCGCCAACGCAACTATCGGACGTGCCTTGCGCCTGATGATTATGAACATCGGCGGTGCCCGGCCGCACGAACTGACCAAGGCAACGATGGGCCAGCCTGGTCAGTACAGTGCCATCATTGCCGAAAACGAGGAAGAGTCGCCGTGGGAACCGTTTCATGTCGAGCGCGGTTTCAGCGGAGACGACTCTACTATCACTCTGTTTGCTGGCGGCTCGCCGCAGCAGATCAGCGACTTCCAAAGCCGCAGCGCTGAGCAACTGCTCGCCTCAATCGGCTTCACCATGGGTGGCGGGCTGTGGAACTACAAAAACTACCCCTTGTTCGGGGACACTATCCTGGTGTTGAGTCCTGAACATGCGCACACCATTGCCGCGGATGGCTGGTCACGCAAAGATGTCCGGCAATTTCTGTATGACGCAGTGAAGAAGTCCGTCGATGACCTCAAGCCCGGCAAAGATGGCGGCGAGGGATTCGGCGCAAACTTACTGCGCGCTTTCGAGAAAAGCGGAGTTGTGGTCGATGGTTACGTACGCAAGTTCCGTTCGCCAGAGTCCATTCTCGTCGTCGTCGCTGGCGGGACTGCTGGCCGCTTCTCGGTGACCATTCCTGGGTGGGTCGCGGATGACCTCGGCAGCACGCCGGTGACGAAGAAGATCAATATCAGCTCTTAGCTTTTAGGAGTTAGCTTTTAGCCGAAACCTAGAAGAAAGAGTAGAGTGCCTTTGTCTGGCTAATAGCTGGCAGCCAAAACTGAAAAGGAGGAATATTTATGGCAGAAGAAATGCTCAGCCCCATCGGCTACGGTGGCAAGGCGGAGAAACCCTTGGCCCCGCGGCTCACTAGCCTGCGCGGGAAGACTGTCGCACTGTTAGATATTGGTTTTCCGAACAGCAACATTTTCCTCGATCGGGTTGAGACTGTGTTGAAAGATCGCTACGGCGTGGCTGCGGTTGTGCGCCATGCTAAGCCTTCCCCCACTCGCATGGCCAAGCCTGAAGTGCGGCAAGACATTCTCTCTCGTTGTCATGGAGTCGTTGAAGCGGTCAGCTCGTGAGGGTCGTGCATTTCGTGCAGTTCGCACGATGTTGCCTACTTTGAAGAGCATGGCGTCCCAACCGCCAATATCTCGACCACCGAGTTTGTTACTGCAGCCCGTTTGCAGTGTAAGAATCTTGGCATTTCCTCGTATGAGGTTGTGACCGTCCCGCATCCGATCGTGCCGTTGACCAAAGAAGAGGTTTGGTCCCGCGCCGATGCGGTGATTGATACTATCGTTTCCAAGCTGATCGCTGAAGAGGTGCGAGCCGTAGCGTCGTAGGAATAAGCGCTCAACCTCCAGCAGTCGGCTTTCCGTACAGGAA
>CAZAYE010000251.1:0-2433 GCA_964489255.1 uncultured Enterobacteriaceae bacterium | reverse complement strand
TGTTTGCCTCCTTCTTCTCGCTCGAAAAGGAGGGGGAGCAATGGGCAGGGTAGATGGCAAAGTCGTATTTCTCACCGGCGTTGACTCTGGCATCGGCCGCCCTGACGCCCAACTCTTGTGGGGTAGTCTTGCCCGTGGATAGCGGCTTAGCGGCGAAATAATGCTTTCACAGTATACTCGAGCGCCTCCCCATTCCCTTTCTCCTCTTGGAAGTCTTCGGGTTCCGCGGAGCCAAATTTATCTTTCCCCGACACCTCAACAACAAAAGAAGGGAGGATGGATAATGAACTACATACGACACATGCTTCTAGGGGCGGTCTGCATGATTTCTGTGGCAACCGCGATTCCAGCGCAAGCGGAATCCTGTGAGGGATTGCCGAGCAACCCTTATTTGCAACACTTATTGAACAATGCTGCCACGGGAGAGGGAGTCAGTGCGGAGTTGCTTGGTCCCGTCGGCGGGCTTTTTGCGGGAACGCGCATGTGGGCGGCCGTGGTTGACCGTGCCGGGGTGCTCTGTTCGTTCGAGACCTCCACAAAAGACCAGTTGCAAGTCTGGCCGGGGAGTCAAGCCGTCGCGAAAGCCAAGGCCTACACTGCTAATGCCTTTAGCGTTGACCCCTTGCCGCTCTCGACCGCGCGGCTCTATACTTTCGCCCAACCTGGACACTCGCTTTTTGGTCTCAATGATTCGAATCCCTTTGATGCAAACTTTTTCGCAAACGGCATACAGCACATCGTCGGCGGAATTATCACCTTCGGGGGTGGGGTTCCTCTCTATAACGCCGAAGGCAAGATTATCGGTGGACTAGGGGTAAGCGGTGATACAGCCTGCGCCGACCATGAGATAGCGAAGCGAGTGCGTGATCTCGCGAGACTCAATCCTCTAGGCGGGCCGTTGGCTGATGATATCATCTATAGCTCTGTCGACTCCCCAGACATACTTGTCTTCGCTCATCCTCTTTGCTTCCAGACTTTCCGCAACGGTAAGTTTATCGGCAACGAAAATAATGCCAGTGGGTACTAACCTCTGGTAGTTGCCCTCTTATCTCTCCGGGGGCGCACGGCCGTGCGCCTCCACAACCAAGTTCACCGCTGCTTGACAAAATCTGGAAGCCAGAGAATAACAGAAAGTAAAGCGGAGAACGGGGCTGTACTTCGCGACATCACCCAATAGTAAGGAGGATAAGCAATGCGTGTTATTTCCGCGGACTCTCACATGATGGAGCCGCCTGATCTGTGGTCAGAGCGCCTGGATAATAAGTATAGGGATCGCGCTCCACGCGTGATCCAGGGCTACCAAGGCAAAAAGGGCTATTTCTTCAGGGTCGAAGGCATTCGACCTTTTCCTGTCGCCGGCGGCTTTGCCGCAGGCAATAAGCCGGAAGATCTCCCTAAGGCCTGGGAGAAAGGCTACGAAGGGTGCCGACCGAGCGGTTGGGACCCAGCAGAACGGATCAAAGACCAGGACATCGACGGAGTCGAAGCCGAGGTCCTGTACACGACACTTGGCATGTCGTTGTTCGGTCTGGATGACCCGGGTTTCCAACAGGCATGTTTTGGAGTCTATAACGATTGGGTCGCTGAATTCTGCAGCTATAATCCCAAGCGGCTCTTCGGCATTGCGCTGATCTCGCTGGAAGATATACAGGCTGGTGCTAAAGAGTTAGAACGCTGCGCGAAGAAGGGAATGCGTGGCGCGATGATCTGGGGTTCGCCCCCGCGTGAACGTCCCTACAGCAGCCCAGAGTACGATCCCTTCTGGGAGGCAGCACAGGACCTGCAGATACCGGTGAGCTTGCACGTCGTCACCAGTAAGAGGGGTAACCAAGAAAAGAAAGCCAGTGGCAGTGGAGAGGCTACGCCCCGCCGCGAGCGGCGTGGTGGAACGCAGAGCAACTACATGCGCCTGATTCATGAGGTGCAACAGTCGATCACTGACATCATCTTCAGTGGTGTGCTCGAACGCTTCCCCAAGCTGCTCATCGTGTCCGCCGAGAATGACACTGGTTGGTTACCTCACTACATGTACCGTGCGGACCATGCGTGGGAGAAGTTCCGCTTCTTCGAGAAGGAGCCGTTGGCGATGCCGCCGAGCGAATACGTTAAGCGGCAGCTCTATGCTACCTTCCAGGATGACCCCATCGGCCCATCTACCTGGGACTATTTCGGCGCGGATAACTACATGTGGGCCTCGGACTTTCCGCACACTGACTCCACTTGGCCGAATTCATTGGAAGTCATTAAAAAAGACTTCGCCAAGGTCCCAGCGGACGTGACGCAGAAGATCGTGGCCGACAACGCCATCCGACTCTACCGCATGGCCTAATCATTACTACAGAGACATGGTAGAACATCGCAGGGTAGGGGCACGGCCTGCCGTGCCCCATTCACATCAAGCCAAATGTTCCTCCGTTAACGCGAGTAACAATT
>CAZAYE010000250.1:0-5809 GCA_964489255.1 uncultured Enterobacteriaceae bacterium | reverse complement strand
GCCACTAACAAAACCGCGCAAAAACTGGATTCCCGCTTGCGCGGGAATGACAAAAACCCCGTCGCGCCCACGGAGGCGGGCACCCAGACCCCTGCTTTCTTCTGGACTCTATTCCTCGTTTTGTTAGCGGTGCTCCGCCCCACAAAGCTTACGACGTTGCCTTGCGCCGCCGATATTTTTCTACCATATAGGCGCCAGCGGCCACTGAGCCACCATCGACTACCAAGATTGCACCATTGATGAAACCTGAATCTGGTGAGGCAAGGAACAAAGCGGCGTGAGCAATTTCTTCAACCTTGCCTAATCGGGCAACTGGTAAGTGTTGGGCTCGCTCTCGTAAGGCATCCGCCGGCCAGGTGCGCAACAACTCGGTGTCAATAGGACCGGGAGCAATAGCGTTCACCGTAATGCCGTAATCAGCCAGATCTAACGCCGCTGCTCGGGTTAAGCCTATGATCCCTGCCTTCGCCGCACCATAGGGCGCAAGGTCGATCGGTCCCATCAACCCGGCGACTGAGGCGATATTCACGATACGGCCATATTGCTGCTTCACCATCTCCCGGGCCGCCGCCTGCGCACAGTAGAAGGTGCCAGAAAGATGAATATTGAGATGACGAGTCCAGTTGTCTTTGCTGATCTCTAGGAAGGGCTGAGCCTTGCCGATACCGGCGTTATTCACGAGAATGTCTAATCTGCCGAGCGCCGCTGCAGCTTCACGTACAGTTGCTTGTATCTGATCACAGTCACTCACATCAGCGGTTTTGACGAAGACCCGTCTGCCAAGACCGGTAATTTCTTCCCCAGCCTGCTGCGCCCATTCGCTGTTCAGCTCTACTATGGCAATATCCGCTCCTTCACGGGCAAAGCGCAATGCAATCGCTTTACCGATACCGCGACCAGCACCAGTAATAAGAGCAACCTGACCTTGGAGTTGCATAAGTCATCTCCTTCTCTAAAACGTAACGCGTAACCTGCCCCTCTCCCTCCTTACGTTTCACGCTTTACGTTTTACACCGCTAGAACGTTTTGCCGGCCATAAACCCACCATCAATAGGAAATGTCGCTCCAGTCACAAAATCGGCTTCCGGCGAGGCCAAGAAAAGAATCAGGTTGGCGATTTCTTCTGGTTTCGCCCAGCGGCCAGCAGGATGAGCCTTTTTGAGCCCTTCCACGATCTCAGGCTTATCGAAGTACGACTCTGTCATAGCAGTTCGGACTACCCCCGGCGCAACCGCATTGACCTGAATATTCTTCTCCGCCAGCTCCATCGCCATCTCTTTGGTAAGACCGACCACTGCATGTTTGGAGGACACGTAGGCAGCACGGTTCGGCACCGCCATCAAGCCCGCGACAGAGGCGAGGTTCACGATCTTTCCTCCCCTTCCCTGGGCGACGAGATACTGCGCAACCGCCTGGCTGCAGAGAAAGGTGCCAGTGAGGTTGATCGCAATCACCCGCTGCCACTCGGCGAAGGGAAGTTGCAGAAAAGGAACGATCTCACGCACGCCGGCGCTGTTCACCAAAATATCAAGGTGGCCCAGCGCAGCCGCCGCTTGCTGTACCATGCTTTGGACAGAGGTCGGATTGCTGACATCGACTTGCAAAGCAATAGCTTTCCTCCCACTTGTTCTCACTTCCTGAGCAGTGGCCTCGGCTCCTGCTACATTGACATCCGCTACTCCGACATCAGCACCCTCGTGGGCAAATGTCAAACACACCGCTTGGCCAATCCCGCTCCCACCACCGGTGACCAGAACGCATTTGTTATCGAATCGCATAGAGCAGGTACTCCTTTGTCCCTGTTGTTTCAACGAAGTGTCATTCTGAGCCGAAGGCGAAGAATCTCATCGACAGCTGAGACCCTTCGCGTCGCTCAGGGTGACAACAATGGCTGACCCTTTTTCTACCCCGAAGTCACACTTTTTTCCTATCCTCCACCAAAATCCCCTTCTCCCGCAATGCCCGGATTTTTTCCCCTGAATAGCCACACAGGTCACGCAGTAGCTCTTCGGTATGCTGCCCGAGGCGGGCCGCCGGACCAGGAATACGCGGCGGGGTCTGAGAAAACTTGTGGGGTGACTTGAGGAGCAGAAGTTCACCGTAATCCGAACTCGGCGTTCTCTCGATCATACGCGCACTGAGGTAAGGATTTTGCGCGAACTGACCGACAGAGAGGATCGGTGCGACGGGCAGACGGAGTTCATCGGCCAAGATGTGAATCGCCTCTTCGTCGCTCGACAGCGTTTGCAACCACTCCTCGATGATGACTCTGAGGGCATCGGCGTTCTGAATACGCCAGCGGTTGGTTTTGAACTCCGGCGAGGCGAGCAGTTCCTCGTGTCCCATTTTTTTTACCATCGCCTCCCAATGAGCCTCAGTAATAAGACCAATGGCGATATAACCGTCTTTCGACTTGAAGGCGCCGTAGGGAAACGCGCCGGTGCGTTGGGTACCACCACGTTGGGGATCAACCTCTCCATTGGTGATACTGTAGGCGCACAGCGCCCAGTCGTGGGCATTATACGCGCAATCGACCAGCGCCAGATCAATATACTGACCTTCACCCGTCCGTTCACGGTGAAAGAGCGCGGCGCAGATAGCACCGAAGGCGTTGAGCGCACCTATGTGGTCGCCGATAGCCGACCCTGGGTAGGCAGGATAACCATCCGGCTCACCCATCATATGGAGTATTCCCCCGGCAGCCAGGGCCACGAGGTCATTACCGATACGCTGAGAATAAGGACCAGTCTGCCCGTAGGTCGAGACCGAACACATAATAATGCGCGGGTTGATCTGAGAGACCCCATCGTAGGTCAGACCATAGTGGGCCATAATCCCGGGCGTGAAGTTCTCGAACAGCACGTCCGACACCTTGATCAGATCTTTGATCACCTCTTGCCCGTCCGGCGTCTTCACGTCCACGCACAGGCTCTTCTTGCCGCGGTTGTGCATAACAAAGTAGCTGGGAATGGCCCCGTCCTTGCCATCCTTGGGTACGATACGGATATTGCGGCTGTGTTCCCCTTTCGGTGGCAACTCCACCTTGATCACCTCAGCCCCGAGATCAACCATCAGGCGGGTAGCCTGTGGGCCAGCTAGCCATTGGGTGAAATCGAGAATGCGAATCCCTTCGAGGATCTGCGTCGGGCGTGCCACGGTGTCCCTCCTTTGCCGGTCAACGTAAAAGCAAAGGGCGAACCCCAGGCTCGCCCCTCTAGGGGTGCATAACAATTTCCTGGTAACTGCCCGTCAGTTGTAGGGGCACGGCATGCCGTGCCCCTACCGGGGGTAGGCTTCTCTCCAAAATCCAAGATTTTGTTATGCACCCCCCTCTAGTCTCTCCTTACGGTTTCTACGTTTTACGCATCACGAAAACTCGGCATCACTTCTTTGGCGAACAGTTCCAGCGATCGCGTTCCCTTCCGAGGATCGAGACCCGGCAGCTGGGTGCTCATGATGAAATGAGTGCAACGAAACTCTTGGCAGAATTGCTCGATTTTGCGCGCGACCTGATCAGGAGTCCCGATCATCACCGCTCGACCGAACGCGGAATGACGAATTTCTTGGGGCCGCTTGAACGGCCAGATTGTTTCATCGCCCGGAGCGTCTTTCGCTTCGGCGAGGATCTCGCCGTAGAACTCCATCATGCTGTGAATATGTTCCTGCGTATCTTCCCACGCCTGATCCTCAGTCTCGGCGAGATAGACCAGGCGCAGCTGAGCAATGTTGAAATGCGCAGGATCGCGCCCGCAGTCTTTGAGAGTGTCTACGTACCACGGCGCTGGGTCAGGACCGAGGGTTGCCAGGAGATGACAACCCATACGCGCGACGCGACGCGTGGCTTTCTCGGCTCGCGCGCCAATCCAGAGCGGCACCTGCGGTTGCTGCACGGGTCTGGGCGAGAGCGTCAGGTCTTTGACCTGCGTGAATTTGCCAGCAAACGTCACCTTCTCTTCACGCCACACACGCTGAATGAGTTCTACGCCTTCGGCGAGACGGGCAGATCGTTCCTCTCGGCGCATGCACAGGGCGTTGAACTCCTTGTACGAATATCCTTGTCCGACACCCAGGTCAAAACGGCCGTTCGAAAGGATATCGACGCAGGTAGCATCTTCCGCAACCCGCACGGGATGCTGAAATGGCAGCAGCAAGACAAAGGTGCCGATCCGCATCCGGCTGGTACGTGCCGCAACGGCTGCCGCGGTAGGCAGCAGTGACGGATTGTACCCGTCTTCAGTAAAGTGGTGCTCGGTTAACCAGACGTTGTCGTAGCCAAGTTCCTCAGCCCACACGATCTGATCGAGCAACGCGCGGTACAGTTCCGGGTATGGCCGCCGCCAGGGCGGTGGATTCCGGAAGTCTTGCATGAAACCGAATTTCATTGTGGGATCTCTCTTTCCTTGGCGGTATGAGTACGATACAGCGGTCTCCGATCTTCGTATCTGCTCAGACTGCCACATGGTTTTTCATATCTACGTGGTCTCTGTCTAGCCCTCTGGCGCCCCTTAGCGAGTGGCCAGCGTCGCCGCGCGGGCCTCTGCCTCCTCCAGCCGTGCCAAGCGGACCGCCACGGCTGCGTTCTGTGCCCGCTGCTCCGCGTCCCGTTGTTTTAGCGCGGCCCGTAAACTTTCATTCTGGGCTTTCAGTTCCGCTAACTCCTGGGACTGCGTAGTCCGTAAGCGCTCATTCTGGGCTCTCAGTTCCACAAGCTCCTGCTGCTGGTGCTGGAGTTCATTGAGCAACATCGGGATCAACTCATGGTACTGCACCGACTCCACTTCTCCTTTGGCTCCCCGCGTCACTAACTCCGGATACACCTGCGCCACCTCCTCGGCGATCAAGCCGTAGTGCTTCTCCCCCTGCGGGTCTTGTTTGTACTGAAAGGTCACGGGCCGCAGCTGCCGGAGCTGCCTGCTCTGCTCCCCCATGTCCTGAATGTCGCGTTTGTACCGGGCCGAGGACACCACCGTGCCCAACTGCCCAGTGTTGTTGATAAGCACCGTGGCGCCACTGTTCACCACCACCCCCTTGATGCCGGTTATGAAGGTGCGGGTGTGCGCCGCGCTGCCCACCCGGATGGTATTGGCTTCCCCGGCCACGCCCGCGTTGCCAATGGCAATGTTATTGGCGCCGGTGGTCAGATTAATGCCGGCATTGAGGCCGAGGGCGATGTTGGAGCTGCCGGTGGTGTTGCGCAGGGCGTTGACGCCCAGGGCCGTGTTGCGGGTGCCGCTGGTGTTTTCGAGGAGCGCGTAGAAGCCCAGGGCCGTGTTGTAGATGCCGGTGGTATTGCTCTCAAGCGCGCTGGCACCCGCGGCCGTGTTGCGGTAGCCGGTGGTGTTGCTGGAGAGTGCATCGGCGCCGCTGGCGGTGTTGGAGTCGCCGGTGGTGTTTCTAAAGAGCGCATCGACGCCCAGGGCGGTGTTGTGGTTGCCGCTGGTGTTGAGAAAGAGTGCGGCGCCACCCAGGGCGGTGTTGCGGGCGCCGCTGGTGTTGTTCCCGAGCGCGTCGTCGCCGCTGGCGGTGTTGAAGCTGCCGGTGGTGTTGTCCCTGAGCGCGTGGAAGCCGCTGGCGGTGTTGGCGCGGCCGGTGGTGTTGCTCCTGAGCGCGTCGCCGCCGAGGGCGGTGTTTTCGGAGCCGGTGGTGTTGCTCCTGAGCGCAAAGGCGCCACTGGCAGTGTTGTCGCGGCCGGTGGTGTTGTTGAGGAGCGCGAAGAAGCCCAGGGCGGTGTTTTCGAAGCCGGTGGTGTTGTTCACGAGCGCGAAGGCGCCGCTGGCGGTGTTGGAGTCGCCGGTGGTGTTGTTCGCGA
>CAZAYE010000249.1:0-5810 GCA_964489255.1 uncultured Enterobacteriaceae bacterium | reverse complement strand
CTACAGCATCTCGCGCAGTGGGTCTGATTTTTTCTCCCAAGTGTCAGGAGTCCGATTCCGCATCGCGGACAATAAAGCTGCCAACCTTCAGGTGCTCAAAGATCCGGCGAATCCAGCAGCTGGCTACCTTCCGCTCGACCCAGCCGTGACTTACACCGTAGCCACCACAGACTTTCAAGGGTTAGTCGCTGGCGGTTACAAAGAGCTCTTCGCGCAGGCAACCTCTCGAGACACTGGTCTTGAGGTGAGAGACCTAGTGCGCAGCTTCCTCCAGGCTCACAGTCCAGTGACGGCTCGGCTCGATGGGCGTATTACCGCTTGGAAAAATCGCTGAAAAGGGCTACAGAAAGAGAGGGAGCTTCTATGCCCTTCTCAGTCGAAGAATTCCACGACCTGGTACGCCTGCTCGAAGAGCGGCCAGAGTGGCGCAGAGAACTTCGCCGCTTGGTGCTTACCGATGAACTGCTGGCGCTGCCGGAACAGGTGGCTAGCCTGCGAGCAGCGACCGACCAGCGTTTTCAAGAACTTGCTCGGCAGGTGGCAGAACTAGCCGAAGCGCAAAGGCACACCGAGGAACATATTGCTGAGTTGGCAGACGCACAAAAACGTATAGAAGGGCAGTTTACGGAGCTAGCAGAGAGTGTTCGCGTCATCGCCAATGACATGGGAGAACTGAAAGGAGAATCCCTAGAAAACCGCTATCCGACGAAAGGCTTTGCCTATCTCAGCCGCATAGTCCGTCGTGCGCATGTGCTTTCAGCAGATGAACTGACAACCTTAGTTGAAGACGCAGTGGACAGTGGCACGCTTTCCGATGATCAAGCTAAAGATATTTACGCAGCCGATGTCGTAGCGCGCGGGAGACGCCGCGAGGATGGCGCTGAGGTCTACTTGGTCGTTGAAGTCTCATGGGGCGTCGGTCCGGACGATGTCATGCGGGCCTGTCGGAGAGCGGAAATCCTTACCCGCACTGGTGTTACAGTTATCCCTGTAGTCGCAGGCAGGTGGGTAATACCTGAAGCGGGCTGGTTAGCTCGTCGGAGCCAGACTTGGCAGCTCACCGATGGAAGCGCCATTCCGCCAGAGCTGACTTCTGTTTCATCCTCTTAACGACCTTTTAGTGGGTGACTGTCGATGAAGAACGGGTTGCAGGCGCGCCGGGCAATGTTCTCCATCCTATAGCGAATTTCAGATGACTGAATCCTGGTGGTGCAGGCATCTTGCCTGCACAGCAAGCAACGCGGCCAAGATGGCCGCGCCACCAGAACAGAAAAGGATACATTCAAGTGAAAGCCGCTGTAGCTTCTTGACAAGGCCTGTCTCTAGACGTACAGAAACTCTGTACAGAAAATGCTCATTGCGGAGACCCTTATGGCTATTCAGACAACTTATACGCACGCGCGGGCCAATCTGGCAAAACTCTGCGACGAAGTTACACGCAATCAGGAGGTGGTCATCATCAATCGGCGTGGAGCCCAAGACGTCGCCCTGATTTCTGCAGTAGAACTCGCAAGCCTCGCCGAAACCGCTCATTTGCTGCGATCGTCCAAAAATGCAGAGCGTCTATTGCAAGCGCTTACTCGGGCTAAAGCCCGAACGTTGAAACCCCAAACCGTTGAGACATTGCGCGAAGAGGTCGGGCTTGGCAAAAAAGGGTAAGGCCCTCACTCCCAGAAGAGTTGAACGTGAGGCGGTGTTTCATCCAGAGTTCCGAGAAGATCTCCGTTATTGGGTCGAGGTAGATCGCCAAGTTGCCCTCCGAGCGTTCGAGCTTATCGAAGCCATTTTGCGAGACCCTTTTAGAGGGGTCGGCAAGCCAGAACCACTAAAATATCTAGCGGCTGGCACGTGGTCACGTCGCCTCACACAGGAACATCGTGTGGTATACCTGGTCAGTGCTGACCGAATCGATTTCCTGCAAGCACGGTATCATTACTAGGTGCCAACTAACCATTTACTCAAGAGGACAGTCGATGCCTCCAAGGAGAACTGATTCTCACGCTCTGCTGAGTCATACTGACGGTAAGAAAATTGGTATGCCTTATGCGGATCGAAGATCCGCAGCAGACCTGGTGAATCATCTACCGCATCGACCCTGATGCTATTGTCATTGCTGAAGTCTTCAGCAAGAAAACCAGGAAAACCCCACCCGCAGTGATTGACACGAGCCAGCAACGGCTGAAGGCGTCTGATGATGTAGCTCGTATACGGAGCCGACGATGAAACCAGAGAAGAGAAAACGACTGGAAGCAGCGGGTTGGAGAGTGGGCACGGCCAGAGAGTTTCTGGGGCTGACCGATGAAGAAGCGGCGCTGATCGAGTTGAAGCTTGACCTTGCAAGGGCGGTAAAGGCCGAAAGAATGCGCCGCAAGATGACCCAAGAGGAGTTAGGCGAGAGGCTTGGGTCCAGTCAATCACGAGTTGCCAAGATGGAGGGAGGGGACCCCTCCGTGAGCATTGACTTACTGATCCGTGCGCTCTTGAGACTGGGCGTTAACAGATGACTGACCACTGTCCGCTGGCGACTTAGAATGAATCTGAAACGCCTCATTTGGGCAGCGGCAGGCGACTGGCAGCGATAGGCCAGTGGGTCACACCTAAAGCAGGTCAGTTAGCTCGTCGAAGCCAGACCTGGCAGCTCACCGATGGAAGCGCCGTTCCGCCGGAGCCAGCTGCTGTGCCATCTTCTTAACGACCTTCTGACGAAAATCTCGCGCAGCCGTGTGTTCACGCTTACTATGGCGGATAGTCGAAGACTATAGGAAGGGTTGCGCAGGAACGAAAAAGACAGGAAAGGAGACAGAATATTTCTTGAATTCTCAGAGGGCCGGATTGGCTGGATAGACAGGCATGAGCGTTCCAGACAGAGCGACGACGCCCTAGACCTCATCTGCCTAGCGGTTCACAGGTCATACCGCAGGTCTTGATTGAAGCAATTGACGCTGTTTCTCTAAGGCCTCTGCCACCTCTAAAAGACCAGCACGGCGTGCAAGTAAAGCTGCACGATAAAGGGTTTCGTCGTTGAGTTCGTCTGGAGAACGTTCGCGCGTATAGGGGTAAAGTTCTTCCACTGGCTTAATCTGCACTGCTGGATAGCCGAATTGGTCTCCAGTGATATCGAGGTCAACAAGCTGATCGTCAACCCGAATGCGATTGAACCAGTGACTCATTCCCTTGATGCTCGTACTGACAAGAGAACCACCTAGCGTTTCCCAGACGATTGCCGTCGCGGCGGCGCAGTGGCCAGCGCTAGGCACGTCGCTTTGCAGCCCGTCTAACGCCGTGTCAGGAGAAAAACTCTTATCAAGCCTCGCGCGAAGCTCTGGCAGTTCTGCTCTCAGCCTCTCTACGTCGATCCTTTTTCCCATTGACCATAGACATTCTGATGGCTGTCTGACTCTTGTCAAGATTCTTTGAGCCGTTTCCATTAAGTGGGTTTTCTGAGTCCGAGCATTCCTGTCTTCATCCCACTGCCACTCGCTGGGATGTTCGCTGATCCCGATCCCGTCAACCTTGTACTCGTGCAAATCCTCACGGTGATCTGCGTACCATCGCGCTTCTTCATCTTCTGAACGAAAAGCGGGGATACGCTTGAGGGGTCGCTTAGATCCTTTTGCCATATTTTTCTGAATAGAAGTCACTGTATCCACCGAGCTTATAAGCGTCAACGCGCAGCTGAATGAGCCGTTCCATAGAACAGAAATGGCTATTCCGCTGGTTACGACTGCCTTGAGCACGTACCGAACTACAGTGTATAGATGACCGCCAGGGAGGGACAACTCATGGCAGGGCGGCTCGACGGCAAAGTGGCACTGATCTCTGGCGCGGCTCGGGGCATGGGCGAGTGCGAAGCCAGACTGTTCGCTCGTGAAGGTGCAAAGATCGTGCTAGGTGACGTGCTCGAAGAGCAGGGGCGCAAAGTAGCGGCGGAGATTAACCAGCAAGGAGGAGCAGCTACGTTCGTGCGCTTAGACGTGACCGCAGAGAGCGACTGGCAGCGAGCCGTCGAAACCGCCGAGCGAACCTACGGCAAGCTGGATGTGCTGGTCAACAATGCTGGCATCGTGCGTATGGCGCCGCTTGAGGAGACCAGCCTGGAGGTGTGGAACGAAGTCATCAACGTTAACCAGACTGGCGTGTTCCTGGGCATGAAGTACGCAGTTCCAGCAATGCGTCGTGCCGGCGGCGGCTCGATTATCAATATCTCTTCAGTTGCTGGGCTTATTGGTCTGCCCAATATCCCAGCCTATCAGGCGAGCAAAGGCGCGGTGCGACTTCTGACCAAAAACGCGGCGATCCAATATGCCAAAGACAAGATCCGGGTGAATTCCGTGCATCCTGGTCGGATTGAAACGCCTATGACTGCGAACCTCGCTCCCGAACGACGGCAAATGGTGCTCAGCCTGACTCCGATGGGGCGGGATGGTAAGCCCGAGGAAGTGGCCTATGGCGTGCTCTACCTGGCGTCAGATGAATCTTCATTTGTGACTGGGTCAGAACTGGTTATTGACGGCGGGTATACAGCGCAGTAATGAGAGAACTCATGGTGATGAAACCGAGATTCTTCGCCTGCGGCTCAGAATGACAAAACTGAAGATTGTTCTTGAACATGGCTTAGTATGATACCGCGAGTGTTTTATCGCCCCGGCTGAAGCTCCTGCGCGAAAACGAAAGAGTTACTTTCGTCGTGGGGAATCACCTTTGAGGCCGTCGATGTAGGAGGAAATCCTGCCGCATTGGCAGAACTGAAGCGCTTGGGAGCGCCGCTCGTGCCCGCCGTCGCAGTCGGCGAACGCATCGTTCACGGCTGGAATCCGCGCGGATTTGCCGAACTCGTAGGTATCCCTTACACAGAAGCACCGCAGCTCCCACCTACGGAACTTGCTGAGCGTCTTGATCGTATTTTGCAAGCGACTCAACGGGTCATGCGACAAGTGCCGACAACCCGGCTTGATACACGGACCCTGGGAGGCGAGCGTACTATTCGCGACCTGGGCTACCACATTTTTCGTTTGAGTCTCGTCTTCCGCGACGCAGCTGTAGAAGATCGCTTTCCTGAAGCGTGGCTCCTAGAGCGTGTCCCTGCCGCACTCTCAGACGGCCGGGCGATTGCTGAGTATGGGGCTTTTGTCCGTGAGCAACTCGCGCGATGGTTCGAGGGGCACGGTGGAGAGTCTTTTGCACGAACCGTGCAGACATATTACGGTCCGCAATCTCTCCTTGCTCTCCTTGAGCGCACGGCGTGGCATGCCGCGCAGCACCTCCGTCAGGTCTACGCTCTTCTTGAGGGTGTAGGGGTCACGCTAGAGAGACCGTTGACAGCAGAGGACTATGCAGGACTGCCGCTGCCGTCAACGCTGTGGTAGGTTCTTACCCCTTCAGCTTTTTCACTTCTTCGGTCAGTTCGGGAACTGCCTTGAACAGGTCGGCCACGAGACCGTAGTCGGCCACGTTGAAGATCGGTGCCTCCGGGTCTTTGTTGATCGCTACGATAACCTTGGAGTCCTTCATCCCAGCCAGATGCTGAATCGCGCCAGAGATACCAACGGCGAAGTATAGCTCGGGTGCCACTACTTTGCCGGTCTGGCCGACTTGCAGATCGTTCGGTACAAAACCTGCATCCACGGCCGCGCGACTCGCGCCCATCGCTGCGCCCAGGGCGTCAACCAGCGGTTCCAGGTAAGTGGTGAAGTTTTCTCCTGACTTGAGTCCTCGACCACCTGAGACCACAATACGTGCCTCGGTCAGGTTGGGGCGGTCTGATTTAGTCTCGTTGAAGGCCACAAATTGCATCTTTCTGGACGAGGCCT
>CAZAYE010000248.1:0-5812 GCA_964489255.1 uncultured Enterobacteriaceae bacterium | reverse complement strand
TCTACACGCGTAAGATCGTCGGCAGCGTCAGATGTGTATAAGAGACAGGGTTGCACAGTATACTTGATACTCCTGCTGCCCAGTCTTTAGGACGGCTTCCTCCTGCGCCAGGCCGACACCTGAAATCATCCACAACAAAGTCGCAACAACGCCCCCGGCAAGTCCCTTTTTTCGTCTTCCTGGTTGGGGGTAAGTTGGTGTGAGCATGTAAAACCTCCCTTGGGATTGCGTCCCGATTTACTTTTCCTGGATCGATTGCAAATAAGAGAGCACCTGCCAAAGGCGCCCAGCGACGAGGTCCTCCTGAAACTAAAGATTAAGGTTTCTTTGCAGGCTTCGTGCAAAGGCGGTGCCAGGGGAGAATGCTCAACGGTCTGAGAATTGCCCGTTCTTAGTGCCCAGCAGCAGGGATTTCTTTATGGATTTGCCGCCGTGCGAAGGGGAGCCATGGACTGGAGCACCGCTGGCATTCTCATTTCTGCGATTCGTTGCCGTCACTGCTTCTCGTCTCTGCGAAGCAGGGGCAGCTTCTGGGGAAACAGAGAGGCGAATTCTCAGTATTGACGGCTACCAGAAGCTGGCATTGCTCTTGCACTGTGAGAGACCAGTACACCCCTTCCCTCCTGTTACGATAGGGGGCTGAGAGAGAGGAGATAGTATGGAAAGATTTGAACCGCTCGAACGTGTCGATGTGAGCCGCATCTTGTCTGAAGCCGAGCGGCTGTTGGCCACGGGAGACCTGCATGGCTTTGAAAACTTTGTCCATGCCTTAGAGGCGACGCGCCAGCGGTACGTGGAGATCGAGCGGCAATCGACAGTCGCTGCGCGGCAAATGGAGCAGGAGTTTGCCGCCCTCAGGAGTGAACTCGCGTACAACCCTGCCGCGCTGGAACGGTACCGAGAGATGCAGCTCTCTCTCGACTTCCACCTGTCGCGGCTCCAAGCCGGACGTAAGGAAGCCGAGGCCTTGGCCGGGATCCTGCTCAAACTCCGCCCGGAATTGGAGCGGTTCGTCGGGCGGCGCAAAGCCATTGAGCTCGCGGTGCAGGCGCGCGCCGTCAGGGAAGAACTGCGACAAATCAAGGTGACGTTGCTGCCCGTCCTCGAGCAGGTGGTGGAGAAGATCTTTGCGTTAAACAACGCCGCGGCCACGTTTAACCGGACTGTGTCCGTCGCGCATCTGCCCCAGACGCAGTTCCTGCAGTGCCGCGTTGACCTGACGCAGTTGCTGGCAGCTTTGGCCGAATTGGACGTCGTAGTAACCCCTGAGATGGAGCAACTGGCTGCCTCCGTCCAGGTGGAGCAGACATTAGCTGAGAACGAGCCGTACGGACCTACCGCGACCGAATTTGTGACGACCAAGCACTGAAAACAGGGATTTTTTCACTGCAGGGGAGCGAGAGCGAGTTGGAGCGTGGTGCCGCTCTTGCCCTTCCTGCTACCTCTTGGCCAAACGGAACGTTACTGAAGAGGAATCTGATACAGCCGGGCAGCGTTGCCCGCCACGATCTTCTGCGTCTCTTCGGGAGTGATACGCTGAAATGCTGAGCCTTCGATGTATTCCCGTGAATGCGGCCAGGGGGAATCAGTATGCGGATAGTCAGACGACCACATCATGCGTTCCGCTCCATACGCCTCCACCAGATCTCTCCCAACCGTCTCGAATTGGAAGGTCGCATAGACCTGCCGCTTGACGTACTCGCTCGGTAACAGCGAGAGCGTCACATTGTCAAAATGACGGAAGCGATCGTAGGCGTGATCAAGGCGGTACATGAAATGCGGCACCCACGAGACATCATTTTCCGCGGAGATGAGCATCAAATTGGGGAAGCGCTCCAGCACGCCGCCAAAGATCATCACCGCCAATTGCTTCTGAATGCCGTGAGGAACGGAGATATAGTTTGTCAACAATCGGCGCCGTCCACCGACTCCACCACCTCGCCTCTCGGTGAGAATATGGAGTGACAGCGGCATGTGCAGGTTCTGCGCCGCCGCCCAGAAGGGGTCATAGTCGGCATGGGTGTACGGCTTATCTTCCGGGGGCGACGCCCAAATCATGGCACCTCGGAGTCCCATCTTGGCGCAGCGGTGGAGTTCTTCGACACCGGCGCCGATGTCCTCCAACTCAATGAGCCCAAGGCCGACAAGACGTTTAGAATTGTATCGGCAGTACTCGGCGACAAAGTCGTTATAGACACGGAAACAGGCAGATCGGAGCCCTGCGTCTTCCAGCCCATACAGGAACATGCCTAAAGAGGTATACAGCACCTCGGCGCTGACGCCATCTTGATCTTGTTCTTTGAGGCGTTCGGCCGGGTCCCACACGCTCTTGGGCGCAGCTTCGTATCCTTTGCGGAAATGCTCCGGCAGTTCTTCGGATTTCTTGCCGGAGCCAAAGATCCCGCCCACGGGGAACGGTTTCAGTCCTTCACACACGAAATACGCCCCGCGCTTTCCCTCGTAGGACTCGATCACCTGAGGGGCGTGGTCACGGTATTTCTGGTCGAGCCGCTGGGTCCAGAGATCGGGCGGCTCGGTCATGTGTGAATCGGCAGAAATGATGCGATAGGCCATTTTCTTTTCCTCCTTTTGCTCAACTCTCCAGGCTGCGCGCGGGGCAACCCTCTCCTTACAGCCTTTCGACTTCACAGGAAGCGAGAAGCATGCCATCGTGAAAAAATAAATAAAACCTTGAGAGCAAATATCTGTTCCGTGGTAGGGACGATAACGAGTGGTACCAAAGGAAACACAAGAAAAGGTCAGGAGGCAAAATAGACTGGTGCTAAAGGAGACAGTGACGCCTTTAGCGCCAACACTGTCCCAGCTTTTTTCACCCTTCACGGGAAAAGATGCCAGAAGGGGAGAAAACCGGCTGCGCAATTTGTGATGCCGGTGGCGGGTTCTACCACTCAGGAATCAGCGCCCCAAGGGTCACGTTAGATCCACGCCTCCTTCAACCCGAGCCAGTAGCCGAGCATAGTGATCGCCACGTTGCCCAACAGAATAAGCGGCAGACTGGCAAGTGTTGGGAGAAGCGGCGGTACGTAGACGACAGACACAAACACGTACGCACCGATGAGGAAATCGAGCTGATCAAAGACAAACCAACTCTTCCCTGGTGCGATATCGATACGCCGCCTCACGAAAGCCGGTCTTTGAATATTCCTATCTTGAGGAGATCACGAAAACACCCTAAGCAGTCGGTCTCAGTAATAAGACCGATGAGCTTCCCATTCTCATCCGCCACCGGCAGGCAGCCAATCTTGGTCGCCACCATTTTATCCACGGCCTCAACCACGCCTGCCTCAGCTCCTATCAGGATTATCTCTTTGGTCATGACATCGCTCACCCGTACCTTCCCTAACCATTCGTGCTCCTTCGCACGATCAAAACCCAAGACCGACGAGATCGCCGCCTTGTATAGATCGCGCTGCGTCACGATACCGACCACCTGATTCTGCGCATCTATCACGGGCAGATGCCGGATGCGTCCCATAGTCATGATGTCTTCGGCCACGCTCAGCATATCAGAGCTGTGGAGGGTGACGACGTTCGTTCGCATGAGGTCTTTGACTTTCATCGCAATATCTCCTTACTTTAATGAGGTCATCGTTGCTGCGAGCCTTCACCCCTACCGAAGCGCCCAAGTCAACGCGTGCTCCGCAGGCTCAGAAAAATCGGTCGACACCAAAATCGTCTTACTCTGCAGCGGGTGCCCTCCTATGTCCCTTCAGCAAAGGCAGTGCCAGCGAAACGTTCTGGAACATGCCTGAACTTTTTCTCACGTTTGCGATGCCAGGGCCAGTTTTGTTCCTGGAAATAGGAATCTATGTTCGTTCTTTAGCGAAAGGGCAGAGAGTGCCCTTGGTACAGGAGTTGCTCCCTCCTGGCAGTGAAGAGACCGGAGGGAGCAGAGGTAGAACAGCAGCGACGAGCACGCACGGAGCTGAAACGCCAGCGGGAGTATTAACATGAACCAAGAAGTACTTGAGGCACTAACCGAAGAGTTGCTCCGACAACGGGCCATGTTGGTTGGCGAGGTCGCCGGCACCGAAGCTGATTTGCGGTTTATCCAGGAGGATCGTGAACCCGAATTGGAGGAACACGCGCAGGAAGTCCGCGCCGCCCGTCTCCTGGCACAGCTTGACGAGCGAGAGAAACACGAGATCGCCGAAATCGACGCCGCCCTGCGTCGGATCGCCGAAGGCGCCTACGGGACCTGTGAAGGGTGCGAGGAGGAAATTGCCGAGGCGCGTCTACGGGCGCTTCCCGCCACCCGCTTCTGCGTGGACTGCGCTCGTGAGCAGGAGCACGCCTCTCATCTGGCGGCCGAAGAAGTCATCCATCACCCTGGTGCTGTTTCTCCAGATCTCAGTTTGCTCTCCGATCGAGAACTGGAGGAGACGATCCGCGAGCAGGTGCGGGCAGATGGACGGGTTGACATGGACGAGTTGCGCATCGTCTGCCGTCACGGTGTCGTGCACCTCGAAGGAGCTCTGCCGAGTGAGACGGAGCATAGCATCCTGCGGCAGATCATCACGGATGAGTTAGGCCTGGAGGAGATCGTTGATCACGTGCAGGTAGAAGAACTCTTGTGGGAACGAGAGGAGCGAACCAAAGCAGCGCCCTCTGAAGAGCGTCTGCCAAGAGTGGAACCTTATGGCACGGAGGACATTGTGGAGAGTCTGGAGGAAGGGACCGACTACGTACCGCCGATCAGTCCCACTCCCGAGGAGGAATGAGTAGGCCTGGTGTTAGCAGCGTATTCTTATGTATCGTTATCGTGGACGGGGGAGACAAGGTCAGGGGGATGGTGACGTTAGGACGATCTGTTTATCCTATCTGTAGATGCAGAACACTGAAATCGCCCGCCGCCTTGAGGAGGTGGCGTGGTTGCTCAATGAACAGGGGGCCAACCCCTACCGGGTCCAGGCCTACCGTCACGCTGCGGAGACACTGCGCCGGCTGAACCGGCCAGCAACAGAGATTGTGCAGCAAGAAGGGGCGGAAGGCCTGCGCCGACTTCCAGGCATTGGCGAGAGCTTGGCCCGCTCGATCCGCGAACTCGTTCTCACCGGCAGGTTGCCGGTCCTCGATCGACTGCGGGGCGAGACTGATCCCGTGTCACTGCTCGCGTCGGTCCCCGGCATCGGCTCGGTGCTGGCAGAACGTCTGCACTATGATCTAGGCATTGACACCCTTGAAGAGTTGGAGGCAGCGGCTCACGATGGCCGCTTGACGAACATTGCAGGGATCGGGGAGAAGCGGCTCGCAGGGATCATGGATTCGTTGGCCACGCGGCTCGGGCGGGTGCGAGTGCCGGTCCGGCTGTTGGCGGACGCTGAACCTCCGGTTGAAGAACTCCTGGACGTTGATCGCGAGTATCGAGAAAAAGCGACCGCCGGACAGCTACGCAAGATTGCTCCGCGACGTTTCAATCCCGATGGCGAGGCATGGCTGCCGGTGCTGCACACCCAGCGCGGTGAGCGACACTATACGGTGTTGTTTTCCAACACTGCACGCGCGCACCAGCTAGGCAAGACCCACGACTGGGTGGTGCTCTACTATGACGGCGGGCGAGGAGAGCGGCAGTGCACGGTGATCACCAGTCAGCGGGGCCCGCTCACCGGCAAACGGATCGTCCGCGGTCGTGAAGGCGAGTGTGTCTCGTACTACATACTCGCGATGATGAAATCGCATGGCGTCCCGCCCTGACAGATCAATCAAGGAGGATCTCTCTAATAATGGGCCGCCCTAATGGATACTCCTGTCTCTTATACACATCTGACGCTGCCGACGATCTTACGCGTGT
>CAZAYE010000247.1:0-5816 GCA_964489255.1 uncultured Enterobacteriaceae bacterium | reverse complement strand
TGCGTACTCACCAGCGTTGCGCCGAGTACGACGCCAACCCCAGCCGCGACGCGGAGATAAACTCGCCCAGGGAGCGGAGAGTTTAGACGACGTCTTCGGGCGTGACCCTTGGGAGTTTTCCTGGCGGCTTGTGGGGGTGGACACGCTCTACCGAACAGTTCGGTTTCCCAACACCCGTCCGACGGTGACTTTAGCCGATCCAGACGGGACCCTCCACGATGTGCCGACAAACCAGATCCGTATGATGGGCGACGCCTATCCCTTCTACACCCCAGATGGTGGAATCGAATGTTGGGTCGTCGAAGCTCACGTCCGAGAAGAGTGGCTACCTAACTACTACGCGCCGCGTATTATTTATTGGCTTGACAAGCATTATTTTTACCCGTTGCGTATCGAACAGTACGGCAAAGACGACAATCTTATTTTCGTCGAGACCCGCATCGCCAAGCTGCTCAACCCGGCAATGGAAGATAAAGGCTATGGTATTGTCTTTAACCATTACTGGGATGTGACCCTAGACTACATGCGCTACAGTGTGCACGACGCGCACGAGACCAGGCAATGGTCAGAGCAGGATCGCGACGTATTCTTCAACCCAGGGGTCTTGCCCCGAGTCTGGTTTTTCGCCCCGCTGAAAAGCCAATCGGAGGTGCTCACGCCGACGCAGTATTTTTTGCGTCCTACGCTAGATCGGGACAAGTTCCCCGCGGCACGCCAGATCGTCCTCCCCCCCGAACTTGAAGCCAAGATCCAGGCGCAAGAAAAAGCTGGGCATTTGGTATTTCAGGAGTAGGCTTCTTTACACCTAGAAGTCTGCCTCCCAGATTGTTGCTAGGTCAAGAACGAAGCCCGGCAGTTCGGGATCGCCCGAGACCGTGGTTGGATTCTCCAGGCACTCCATTACCTTTCCTGGACGGTACACGTAAACCCGCCGGTTGGGAGTATCGAACAGCCATCCTAATTGCGTGCCATTGGCGAGGTATTCTTGCAGCTTGTCTTGCAATGTCTTCAAGTGGTCAGAGGGTGAACGCAGCTCAACCACAAAGTCCGGGCACAGAGGAAGAAACCGCTTCTTCTGCTCTGGCGTGAGAGTGGCGAGGCGCGACCGTTTCACCCAAGCAGCGTCCGGAGAGCGAGTTGCCCCGTTGGGGAGGTCAAAACCTGTGGAAGAGTCAGAGACTACGCCAGTGCCATCAGACAAGGCCCACATCGTCAGGAAAGCGTTAATTCGAGCATTGTAGGTTCCAATTTCCCATCCCGATGGCGGCATAATCAATACATCTCCCTCAGCGGTCCGCTCGATGCGCCACTCCCGATTGGTCTGACAAAAGTCGTAAAACAGCTCATCGCTCATCTCGAAAACCGGGCGCGTGTGCAAAACCAGAGGCTGACTTCCTTCGTGAACGAGGGCTTGAGTCATGCAAACCTCCAAACAGAAAGAACACAACCATCAGTGTGCGGGAAGCCAACCTAAAGTGCAACGCCTTCATTGCCAGGTCAGGTCTTCCTCTTGTCGTGCCTTTCCGGTATCCTCCCTCCCTTGTTGTAGGTCTCGTATGGCCGGATTTTTTATCTCCTTTGAAGGGATCGAAGGGAGCGGGAAGAGCACGCAGGTGGCGCTGCTCGCTCAAGCCCTACAGTCCCAAGGCTACGAAATCGTCCTGACCCGCGAGCCTGGTGGAACCCAGACCGGCCAGGTGCTCCGACGCCTCGTGCTCGAAGCTTCATCCTCACCCCTTGCACCTGGCGCGGAGTTGTTTCTCATGTTGGCGGACCGTGCCCAGCATGTCCAAGAGGTGATAGCCCCCGCGCTGCAGGCAAACAAAATTGTCCTGTCCGATCGTTTCATCGACTCTACCACTGCCTATCAAGGCTATGGCCGTGGGGTCGATTCTGCTCTTCTCGCACGGTTCAATACCTTCGCCTGTGGAGGATGCTTACCTGTCCTCACTTTTGTCTTGGACCTGCCTGTGATCGAGGGGCTACGCCGAGCCCGGCAACGACAAAGCAGTGCAGCAGTTACCGATCGTTTCGAGGCCGAGTCCGTCGCCTTTCATGAGCGGGTCCGCGTTGGGTTCTTAGAGGTTGCGCGGGCTGAACCACACCGTGTGTGCGTCGTTGATGCTCTGCGTCCGGTAGAGGTAATCCAGCAAGAAATCTGGGCAATCGTGCGGGCTCGATTGACAGAAGCTGCTCACCCTTCGACAGGCTCAGGGTGAACGGAAGAACCGTTCGTGGTGAGCTTGTCGAACCGCGAACGCGCATACAGGTGGGTCGTTAGGCTTTACTATGCTTTTCGACAACGTCCAAGGACAAGAGTCAGCTATTGCCACCCTACGTCAAGCTTTGACGCACAACCGTTTAGGGCATGCCTACCTGTTTACTGGACCTGCGGGAGTAGGCAAAAAACATGCAGCGGTGACGCTCGCTCAGGCTTTACTGTGCAGTGAAAAACCACGCGAGGAGGGCTGTGGCACCTGTCCGAACTGCGTGTCAGTCGTAGCGGGAACCCATCCTGATCTGTTCCTCATTGCGCCAGGGACAGGGAAACGCGACGTGACGATTGATCAGGTCCGCGACTTGCAGCGCCTGCTGGGCTTGCGGCCAGTGCGTGGCGGTAAAAAAATCGCACTGGTGGACGATGCGCACCTCCTCAATCCTGCAGCCCAGAGCGCGTTGCTCAAAATCTTGGAAGAGCCGCCTGGGGATGCGTTGCTCATCTTGCTCACGGTCAACTCTGCGACTCTCTCGCGACCGCTTCTGTCACGCTGTCAGCAGGTGCGTTTCACCGCGTTGCCCGTTGCCATCGTAGAGGATCTGCTCGTGCGAAAGTATGGCAAAGATCCGGCTACGGCCCATACCTTTGCCCTGTATAGCCGTGGCAGCATAGGCCGGGCAGTAACGCTTGATCCTCAGATTTTTACCGAGGAACGACAGTATCTCGTGAGAGAACTGCGGCAGCTCAACAGTGCTGCGTTTTCTCGCCTCTCTCGCCTGGCGGAGTGGTTGGTGGCTGATCGTGCGAAAAAGTCTGCGACGAATGACCAGCCTACGGAAGGACGCACGACCGGTGAGCGCCTGGAGATCCTCCTGTCCTGGTACGAGGAGGTACTCCGCTACGTTGTGCTGGGACGGGAAGGGGTGGTTCGCTATCAAGACCACCTTTCTGCCGTGGCGGAAGCGGCTGCGGGTCTTGAAGTGGCTGAAGCCCTGCGACAACTGACCGTAGTCTATGATACGATGCAAGCACTAGGGCGGAATGCTAACCGTCAACTTGCAGTCGAAAACATGCTCATACAGCTGGCGACCATTCCGCGCTCGTTAAAGGCGAGAGGCTAGGGACAGACAAGATACAAGTCTCCGCCTCTCTTTATGGATGACCTATGCCACGAATTTACATCACCACCCCGATTTACTACGTAAACGGCGACCCCCACCTGGGGAGCGCCTACACCATGCTGATTACCGATACCCTGGCGCGGTACTACCGTGTACGTGGGTGGGAGACCTTTTACCTTACTGGTACGGATGAGCATGGTGACAAGATCGAGCAAGCTGCCGCAGAGGCGGGGATGGCGCCGAAGGCGTTCACCGACCGGGTGAGCACGACCTTCCGCGCCGTCTGGGACGCCTGCGACATTACCTACGACCACTTCATCCGCACCACCGATCCGTATCACATCAGCTATGTGCAAGAGCTCCTGACCAAGTTGCACGAAGCCGGAGACATCTATTTTGGTCGCTATGAAGGGTTGTACTGCTTTGGCTGTGAACGGTTCTATACCCAAAAAGAGTTGCGCGACGGCAAGTGTCCTGATCACTTGACCGAACCGACGTTGATCGAAGAAGAGAACTACTTCTTCCGCATGAGTAAGTACCAGCAGCGACTTCTGCAGCACCTCGAGGCTCAGCCAGATTTCATCCGGCCCGAAGGTTTCAGGAATGAAGTCGTGGCTATGCTGCGCGAGCCGATCGGCGACCTGTCCATCTCTCGTCCGAAAAGCCGTTTAACCTGGGGCATCGAACTGCCTTTTGATAATCGTTATGTGACCTATGTCTGGTTCGACGCGCTCATCAATTACGTCAGTGCCCTGAAGTACAAAGGCGAGGAGGTCTTTCAGCGCTTCTGGCCTGCGGCGCAACACTTCATTGGCAAGGATATTCTCAAACCCCACGGTGTGTTTTGGCCGACCATGCTCATGGCCGCTGGCTTGCCGCTCTACAAGCATTTGAACGTGCATGGATTCTGGACGGTTGAGGGCCAAAAAATGTCCAAGAGTCTCGGCAATGTCATCTCTCCACTCACGATGAAGGAGAAGATCGGCCTTGATGCGTTCCGTTACTTCCTGCTCCGCGAGAGTGTCTTCGGCCAAGATGCCGACTTCCGGGAGGAGAGCCTGACGGCTCGTTATAATGCCGACCTCGCCAACAATCTGGGCAACCTCGTCAATCGCACTTTGGCGATGCAAGATCGTTACTTCAAAGGAGTCGTGCAACCTCTGAGTGAGCCTTCGCCGGCAATAGACCAGCGCCTCGCCGCGGCCTTTGCCCAAGCGGCAACGGAGGTCGAGACGCACGTGACCAACTTGGCGCTCAGCCGGGCACTGGAAGCGATCTTTCGTGCGACCGACCACGCCAATAAGTACATCACGGAAACGGCGCCCTTTACCTTGGCCAAAGATCCAACTGCCCTGCCGCGGGTTGGTGCGGTGCTCCACAATCTGCTGGAAGCCTTACGGGTAGCGGCTCAGTTATTGACACCATTCCTGCCGGATGCCTGTGCGAAGATCTTCATGATGCTTGGGCTTCCTGCCGAGCAGAGCCGTGCATCTCACCTGCCTTGGGGGAAGGCATTTACGCCAGGACACCTGGTACAGAAACCGCAACCTTTGTTTCCCCGTCTCTCATGACCTTCGCTGATTCTCACTGTCATCTTACCGATGCGCAATTCGACAGTGACCGCGAAGCGGTGATGGAGCGAGCGCGAGCGGCCGGTGTCTCGCGCTTTATTGTCATCGGCGCCACTGGCGATTTCTCGCATAACGAGAAGGCGGTCGAGTTGGCGAGGAAACACGCAGACGTTTTTGCCGTGATCGGGGTTCATCCACACGATGCCAAGACGATCACCACTGACACTTATGGGCGCTTGCGCGAACTGGTACGCGAACCCAAGGTGGTCGGGTTAGGAGAGACCGGCCTCGACTTTTATTACGATAATTCGCCGCGTGAGGATCAACGCACGCACTTCCGCGCTTTTATCCGTCTCGCCCAAGAACTCAATCTGCCGCTCTCAATGCACGTGCGTGATGCCTATGGCGAAGCAGTGCGGATCCTCGGTGTTGAAGGAGGGGGGCAGCTCCGTGGAGTGATGCACTGCTTCACTGGAGGTGTTGAGGAGGCGCAGGCGCTTCTTGATCTCGGGCTGTACATTTCTTTTAGCGGAATCGTGACCTTCAAAAACGCCCAGGCTCTTCGTGAGGTGGCCCGGAGAGTTCCGCTCGATCGTTTGTTGATTGAAACGGACTGCCCGCTGCTCGCGCCGGTGCCGTATCGTGGCAAACGCAACGAACCCGCCTATGTCGTCCAGGTGGCAAAAACGGTGGCGGAGGTCAAAGGTCTCTCGCTTGCAGAGATGGCAGCAATAACGCGGCAGAATACCGCAGTGCTCTTTGCTGTTCGCTAGAGCGATTCACTTTTCACGGAGGGCATTGTCCGTGTCCCGTTCACCCTTCGACAAGCTCAGGGTGAACGGGGTAGAATACTCTCTGTTTGAGAACCGTTCGTGCTGAGCCTGTCGAAGCACGAATGCGTGTCGC
>CAZAYE010000246.1:2823-5826 GCA_964489255.1 uncultured Enterobacteriaceae bacterium | reverse complement strand
GCTCTATGTCTTTGGTACCCGATAATCATGGTTAAAAAGTTCTAAACTTCAGACTTCTGGCATGGGCAGTTCCATTTGCAGGAACTGTTCTGGGCGAGTACGCTCGCGCCTTGCTCCTACTCCTCGTGTCACATTTTTTAATTGAGTCCAGAACCAGGGGGTAGCAACCAATGCAGCCAAGTACTCCGGGATTGCCATTCCTTCAATACACCGGAAGGTCCGGTACTCAGGAGACACATATCTTCCTGCCAAGTCAGACCGACAAACAGCTATAGCCCCCTCCCATCCCTTCACCTGACTCAATACGAGTGCTCCGTCATAACGGCGATTGAATGCCTTGTCAGTGGTCTGAGTCGCATCTAGTGTTTCTTTTGCAAAAAGCCCTTGGCCAAAACCTTTAACACCAACTTGTGGGTACTCCTGGCCGAATTGTATCTCTTCTCGATATTCCTCTAGCGTGAGGATTTCTCCAATCGCAACAGTTCTCGTCCTCGCCAAATTCAAATGTAAGCTGCTCACAAACGCAGCAGCCTCCTCCACCGCCTGCTGCCGCAGCCCACACGCCTCTTCGATTTTGGCGGTCAGTTCCTCGAACCACTCCACAACCCGCTGCTGTTCGGAAAGCGGAGGGAGGGGGTCTTCATAGCTAGCAACTTCTCTTCTTTGAGCCTATTACGCCTGGTGGGAGTACCGCCTGAGCTAAAGCCGAGGGCTTCCTCCCATACCGCGGTACGGCTGAAGTATCTCCAGAGATACTGACCGTCGGCGCGATCCCGCTTGACAATGCAGCATGGAAACTCGTTCGAGACATAGCAGCCGTGATTTTCTTTTGTGGCGACAGCAAATGAGCCCTGCCAGGCGAAGAGACGGTTGTAGACGAAGTCACCCTCCTCGACGCGGTATAGCTTCACTGCCTGGATCTATGAGCCGGGCTTGACCTCTTTTGTGTACAAACCTTCGGCCCAGTGGGCACCAAGAATGTGATACGTCCTCTGTGGATCAACAGCCTCCGGACGACTCACGGGTGTTAGGATTTTCCCTAACGGCACCAGCGGCCATGCTTTGCTCATCGCGCTATTGCCTCTCTCGCTCCTCCGGGTGACCCGGCGGTGCCTCGCCCTTCCCTGACGACGGCATCACACGTGTCTTGCAGGATTTTCACTGTCCAATTCCCACTGCGCTGGATTATTCTGGATATACTCGCGGATGCGATCTATCTCGCCTTCTCGGAGGACGCGCTCGTAATAATTTCTCTGCCACACTGGCAATCCCGGCGTACTGCGCCGCTCGTTAATCCGTTTAGCCGTCAGCGATTTGAATTGGTCAATGATCGCGCCGAGAGAAGCGGAGGATGGGCCGGTTGGTCGCAACATATCTCGTCCTTTGGAAAGGGCGACCCGGCGGGTCGCCCCTACGCTTTCCGCCAGGACGATGACGCCATGAAAGTGATTGCGCATGATGAGCTGCAGAAAGAGCAGCGCCGTTTCTGAGGTTTGCTTGTCTTCGGGGAAATTGCCGAGGATGCCGCGCTTTTCCTCACCGCCAAAAGGCGAGTTGGTGAGGATACCGTCCACACGGTCCTTGTCGCCAATCTCTTTGAGCGGGAAGCGCAGGCTGTTACCGGGGTCGATGTGCGGCGATTCCAAGCCTGCAGCAGTAGATTCATCTGCGTCAGCAAATAAGGCAGCGACTTGGCTTCGCCACCGACAAGGCTCTGTGTTTGGAGAGTCTGCCGCTCCTGTCCGGTCAGGTAATCAAATTCAATGATGCCATAGCCGTTGGTTGAGTACGCGAACTTCAGGCCCAGGATTTCCGCGTACTCTTTGGCCTGTTGCAGCCCATCAGCAGGAGATTTGTAAGCAGCTTTCGCCTCAACGACCGCGATCATGAAGTCACGGGTGTAGCGGAGCAGATAGTCGGCCCGTTTCTGACGACGGCGATGGGTTAAGCTACCCGTAACAACGATCCGCCCATCGGTGAAGGTTTTCTGCTCTGTGAAAGAGTGCGGATCATTGTCCCAGTCCGCCGCTATGAGCTGGGGAAGAACGTATTTTCGGCAGGTGTCGGCTTCATTCATCGCACGAAGTCCCTTCGCCTAGCCAGACTCACGAACTTCCCTCTGGGCGGAACCCGAGGAGACGCCTCTTTTCAGGCTTCGCTCCGTTTTCTAACCAGAGGATGAATTCTTCCTCTGTTCGACTTGGGTTGACCCATACAATGTTCCTTAGCTTCCCCACGCTTCGAACTACCGCGGCAAAAAGTATTCTTACTGTCTCATCAAGAGAGATCACAATTCGATCCGTCACTATTGCTGCTTCGATCAAACGATAGTCCTTTCGCATTGCCTTAGCAGCTCTCTCGCTAGAAGCAACTCGTTCAATTCTTCCTCAAAGATCCTTATCCAGAACATCACCAAGACGAGAGACTTTTCTTCTCGCTGTCATAGAAAGCAACCACTGGCGGGCGAAGCTGGATTGATGTCGTTGCCATTCCTCACCAATCTCTTGTGTCATGACAATCTGATGGCAGATCGTCCGAACGGCTTTAAGGAAATCGCGACAGTAGACTGAAGTCGGATCTATTGCATTCTCTCTGCCTGCAGAACGAGCAACCGAAGCGTCAATGACGAGGCGTTTCGACCCTCTTGCCGCCATAGCCGTTTTTCCTGCCCCATGCCCCAGCCGCATCCAGGTAGCGGCTTTCCGCCTCAAGGGCTACATCAGCAAAATCTTCCGGCCAATCGCCGAAGGCTCCCATTTCGTCGAGATCCGCGCTGCTGACTTTCGTATTTCCGTTATAGTCTCGTTTGAACCAGTGGAGTTTGACCTTTTCCGGCGCGAGTTTCCCTTCAGCCACTAAAGCTTGTACTCCCAGAAGCAGTAAGCTGCTATGTGTCTCTACTACCACTCGCACCCCGCGGTTTGCCGCATTTGCCAAAATCTGCGCCATCGCGAATTGCGCACGCGGATGAAGATGAAGCTCAGGGTGCTCCAGATAAACCAA
>CAZAYE010000246.1:0-2723 GCA_964489255.1 uncultured Enterobacteriaceae bacterium | reverse complement strand
TCGCGAATTGCGCACGCGGATGAAGATGAAGCTCAGGGTGCTCCAGATAAACCAAAGCGAAGGTTGATCTCAAATCCATGGTCGAGAAAGATTGCTTGCTGGATATCGATTCCTCCACCGGATGGCTTGCGAAAGCAAAGAGCGAGAACCGTGTCGAGTCTGGTCGAAATTCCAACCTCAAATGTGTCCGAGATTTTGCCTTTCCCCATGCGAGACAGCAATTGATCCACAGACGAGAACTTCACATTTGGACCATACAGCAGGAGCGCGCCAGGATCGTACGTTTCTTCTAACGTCTGTTTGAGCAGGAGAAGCGGCTGCATTATGCTGGATTTTCCGGAGCTGTTGGCTCCAGCAAGAATGGTCAGCGGTCGGATTTCTATCGATTGCTCTTGCCTGATGGACTGAAAGCCGGAAACCGATATACGAGTCACCCCTGCTTCCCGGTTCGATTGTGGCTTTTTCGGTCCTGCTCGTTGATTCATTTTCAGCCCCTTTGTGAGTGGGCCAAGCAGCTCTTTTCCCTACTCCCGTCCCACCCCTAACGCATCGGCGACACGGTTAATGTAGTTGAAAAATGAGGCGATCAATGTGATCTGCAAAATCGCCGTGTCATCGAAGCCGACCTCTCGCAGAGCGTCCATATCATCCCGCCAGATGGACACAGGGTCCTGGGTCAGTTTTTCGACATACGTGAGCATGGCGTGATCACGTTCATCGAGATTTGCCGTGTGCCAATCACGTTTCAGTGCTTCCACGAGTTCTTTGTCGAGACTTACCGTCCGCAGAAACTCTGCGTGAGACTCAATTCAATAGAAGCAACGATTCAGGGTGGAGACTGTCGTCGCGATCATTTCGTGTTGACGGCGCGAGAGCGGCAGGGCCGAATCCATCAGCGAGCCAAAAGTCGCGAAGGCGTGATACAGCGCCTGCGGAATTAGCGAGTGCGAAGTCATGATGCTATCGTTCTTGACAGCGTCCGGCAGTATGCGCTCGTGGCGGCGCGATGGGTCGTACTCCCTTGGATACAGCACAGCCAGTTTTTGCAGTACTTCTCGCACGGCGGCACTCTCCGTCGGCGGCATCGTCTTGATCCAGGTCATAAAGAGCCCCCCTTTCTTTCCGTCTCCTTACTTTGCCAATCGACAGACCGCAATCGTCAAACGGCTTACCATACTCCGGGCACGAACCGATAGCGTACCCGTTGACAGTACACACGATAAGCCGGGTCGGTACGCAAATGACGCTCCTCCGTTAACCCCCGCAGGACATAGACTGCATTCCAGGCCAGCACTGGCAACACCGTGTGAAAATCTGCCATGGTTGGCAGTTTCTCCATCCACCACGCCAAGTTTTTGCACGCGTAAGCGGGATGGCGCACCCACCGATACGGTCCCCGTGCGACAATGCCTTTGTTACTCAGGTTGCTAAACCGCACCCCAAGCGCGAGGGTCGCCCATAGGTATAGAGCAAAAAAAACCAGGGCGAATCCGCGCAGCGCCAACAGTGTCCCTCCGCTAAACCCAAGCGCATTGCCGCCGTCGCCGAGCGGCAAATAGAGGCCGGCCACGTCGTTAAAGGGCGGATAACACATCAAGCAGACGATCCAACCCGACCAGGTCTTATCAACCGAGCGGGTCTTGTTTTTCAGCCACAGTGACTCGAAGCTGTACCCAACCAAGGCAACTGCCGTATCGCTCAGGAAGATCAGTTGATAGGAGAATGCCATGACCCAGTTTGCCCACTCAATTCCTCCTCCTGCGGGATAGGGTCGCTGCCATAGCCGGCTCGCCTCGTAAACGTGCTCGGCCAAGAAGACCGTCATCAGCGGGACAAAGAAAAATTTGACCCCCAGGGCTCGCAGCAGAAGACAGACGCGCGGACTCCGCCAATACCGCAGCCACGGCGCCCACGAATGAGACCGGAGTGCTTGCCAGGAGCGCCGCACCAAACTCAGGGCCAACAGGGCCGGATCGGTCAAGTCATCGCTTCGCTGGTGGCGCAGGCGATATGTCAGCCAGACGTAAAAAAATCCACCGAGACAGAACCACCCATAAATATTGATAACGATCGCCTGAAACGCGAAGAAGAACGGCCGCTGGTAGTATGGATGAAAACGGTAAACGGCAGCAAAGAGGCTAATGATCAGCCACAGCCCCAGAAAACGCCAAGCAGCCGACTGCAAGGGGGTGGGGTGAACGGATCGGCGAAGGGACAATCCCCCTTTTTGTAAGGAAATCGCCGGGATTTCCTCTCTCTCGCGGAGAGGGCTAGGACGAAGGAACATAGCGTAACATTACCACCGAACGGCCTCGCTCCCCAATCCTCTCCCATCAGGTGGGAGAAGGGGAAGATGAGGGGAAGTACTTTCTTGCATCTCCCCGCTTTCTGCGCTCAGGGCGACTCCCACGTATCGAGCGGTATTCCCTCCACTGCATAAAACCCTAACCGTTCACCGAGACGGCGGAGTAACGGCAATTGCAGAGCAACGGTCTCCTCGTGGTCACGGCGGGCGAGCAACGAGGCCAAGTGACGGTGGCAAACTTGGGAAAATAGGGTCTGTACTTGCCACAAGTTAGGGGACAAACCGAGCCGTTCGGAGAGATCAAGAAGCTGCAGAGCACTCGGCACCACCGCACGCAAAGGATCATCCAACAGAGGCGACAACCGCTCGTGCAGGGCCAGGCACATCATGTCCTCAACGCCTTTCGTCTCTACAGGAA
>CAZAYE010000245.1:0-5831 GCA_964489255.1 uncultured Enterobacteriaceae bacterium | reverse complement strand
CAATTCTGCAGCGAGCGCTGGAGACCGCTGATAGAGCCGCAACGTTGCGCTGAGCGCGGCCAGGGTTAGCTTGTCCGGGCGCAAGGCACGCTTGAGCGGGTTTTTCTTGATGCGGGTTATGTATTCTTTGCGCCCAACCAGCAGTCCGGCTTGCGGTCCGCCTAACAGTTTGTCCCCACTAAAAGTGATGACATCGGCACCGGCAGCTACGCGCTCCGCAACGACCGGCTCTCTCGGCAATCTATACTGAGTTAAATCAATCAGTGCGCCAGCTCCAAGATCCTCCATCACTGGAACCTGGTGCGTACGCCCGAGTGCCACAAGCTCTTCGAGTTCGACAGCACTCGTGAAGCCCATGATCCGGTAATTGCTGGGGTGGACCTTGAGCAGTACCCCGGTCTGGGCAGTGATCGCTTCGGCATAGTCCTGCACGCGTGTGCGATTGGTCGTGCCAACTTCACGTAAGAGCACTCCACTTTTCCGCATCACCTCGGGAATCCGAAAGGAACCGCCGATTTCAACCAACTCTCCGCGTGAAACAATTCCCTCCCTCCCTTCGGCCAGAGCGTTCAACGCCAGCAACACCGCAGCCGCATTGTTGTTGACGACGGTTGCCGCCTCTGCTCCAGTCAGCGCCAGGATATCAGCTTCGATCACTTCATCCCGGTCTCCCCTGCTCCCTTCTGCTAAATCATACTCCAAGGTCACTGGGGTTGTCGCCACGCGAACAATCTCCGCGATCGCGGCCTTGGCCAACAGCGCACGCCCCAGATTGGTGTGCAACACAGTGCCAGTGGCGTTCACTACTGACCGTAGGGGAGAACGATCTTCGCGAGCAATAGCAATTGTCACTCGATGTATGATCTCAGTCTCGGTGATGGCTGCCGCGATCGTTCCAGTTATGATCTCCTGGCGCACCGAGGCCAGCACGGCGCGGACCGTATCGGCAACATAGGCATGGCGGTAGCGCTGGAGGAGGGGCTCCAGAGAGGCGGAATTGAGCAGCTTCTCGACTGACGGCAGCGCGCGAAGCAGGGCCTTTGCGGCATCGTCTGCGGTCTTCATACCGCAGCCACCTTGGCACACGAAGTTCCCCCTTGCAACCGCTGAGGGGGGTCGGTAGCCTTGAATACAAACGAGGGAGGGACGCTATGCCAACTCTAGAAGAACACTATCGGGCGACTATCGGCCAGCAGGAAGAACAGCTCCTGCCATTCCTACGGGCGTTCGAAGCACTCCAGGAACAAATCCATTTCCTCAAGATCAGAGAACACAAGCAGGACTTGTTCGATAAGATTGGCGACCTCTTTCCGCCTCTCACTGCCACCTTAGAGGAACTCACCCCGCCGCATGGTTTAGAAGATTTTCATCCAAAGTGGCGCGAGGCAGTGGCGCATCTTGAAGACGCCTACACGTCGTTCCTTACTGCTTCGGATTTCAATCCGCTGGTCTCCTATTTTCAGAGTCGTCGCGCTTTCTCTCTGGGGAAATACCTCCTCTACAGCTTGCGCGCCCAACTGCCGATACTACAGCAATACTGGGTATTGTCCGAAGACTTACCCCGCTGGACTGAACTGGAAACGCCCGGGGCTGGCGGGGAAGCTCACACTGGGGTCATGCACCGACCTGCCACCGAAGCGCACGGCGAGTATTCCCTCTATGTCCCGGAAAACTACGACCCCAGTCGGCGCTGGCCACTGATTATCGCGCTGCACGGCGGGCATGGTCGCGGCGACGATTATCTGCTGACCTGGCTGCGACCAGCCAAGAGCAAAGGTTATATCGTACTCTCGCCCAAGTCGCTCGATCGGACGTGGTCGATCCAACAACCCGGCCTCGATATCCGCTCGATCCTGTCAATTGTAGAAGAGTTGCTCGACGAGTACACCATCGATACCGGCCGTCTCTTTGCCACCGGCCTCTCGGACGGAGGCACGTTTAGCTATGCCATCGGTTTGAGTTGTCCGAAGCTCTTTGCTGGGATCGCGCCGGTCGCCGGCGTGCTCGGCCCCTGGGCGGTGCCGGAAGAGAGCAAGAGGTTACCGATGTTGATCGTTCACGGCGCCAAGGATTTTATTTTCCCAGTCGCAATGGCTCGGGCAGCCTACTCACTTTTTACAGAAAACGGCTTCGAGCAGGTGACCTATAAGGAACTCCCTGAGTGGGGCCATGCGTACACATACTCGATTAACGAAACTTTAGTGCTACCATGGTTTGCAAGTCTCCCTTCCCGTCCGTTGGCATAGACTAGGAGCACCAAGCCAGAGAGCCGTGAGAGCGGCTCGTGCAACTACCTCTTCCCGGCTGGCTCCTCCTGCCTTTTGGGTTCTGGGTAAGAGAGCGGTACAAGTAGGAAGCCATGGAACAACTCGGGGTGGTCATCCTCGCTGCTGGCTTAGGAAAGCGGATGCGCTCAGCCCAGGCCAAAGTGCTCCATCGTCTCGCCGGCAAGCCGCTGCTCTCTCATGTGATTGACGCAACCCAGGGGGTGTATCCTGACCGGCTCGTCGTCGTGGTTGGACACCAAGCCGCAGAAGTTCAGCGTGTCTGTGGAGCAGAAGGTGTTGAATTTGCCCTGCAACGTGAACAGCGGGGCACCGGTGATGCCGTGCGGGCTGCGCAGTCGCACCTGAGCGGCTTCCACGGCGATATCCTGATCGTGTGCGGCGACACACCGCTGCTCACTACCAGAACGCTGAGAAAATTCGTGCAACATCACCGCACCCGACACGCGACGCTGTCGGTGCTCACTGTTCGACTGGACGCTCCGGCCCAGTACGGTCGGGTGATTCGTATGGACGACGGACAAGTCAGCAAAATTGTGGAAGCGCGTGATGCCTCAGCCGAAGAACTGGCAGTACAGGAGATCAATACTGGCATTTACTGTGTGCAGGCCGATTTTCTGTTCCTGGCGCTTGAGCGCTTGCAGCCTCTCAATGCCCAGGGAGAATATTACCTCACGGATATCGTTGCTCAGGCGGTTTCCGCCGGACTGCCAACCCAGGCGGTTTTAACCACAGATCTGCACGAAATAGGAGGGATCAATTCCCGAGAGGAGCTCGCTATGATGGCAAAAACCCGGCAAGCGCAACTCCGCAGCCACTGGATGGCTGCCGGTGTGACCTTGGAAGATCCAGATACCGTTTATATCGATGAGCATGTCACAATCGGGCAGGACACGGTGATCGGTCCCAATACGCAACTCAAGGGGAAAACCAGCATCGGCGCCCGCTGTCGCATCGACGGCAGTGCGTATATCGAGAATTGCCGGATCGGGGACGATGTCCATGTCCACTTTTCGGTTGTGCTGAGCGACAGTGAACTCGGCAACCACACCGAGGTCGGTCCTTTTGCGCACTTGCGCGGTGGGGCCGTTCTGGCGCCGCGGGCAGAGATCGGCAACTTTGTCGAGGTCAAAAAATCAATTATTGGCGAGCACACCAAAGCCAAGCACCTGGCATACCTCGGAGATGCGGAGATTGGGCGTGATGCCAATATCGGGGCGGGTACGATCACGTGTAACTACGACGGCTTCCGTAAGCACCGGACCAAGATTGGCGACCGCGTACAGGTCGGCTCTGACACGACGCTGGTGGCGCCGATTACTATTCACGACGACGTTTATATCGCCACTGCTACCACCGTGCGCCATGACGTGCCGGCTGGAGCCTTGGTATTCAACACCCGACAAGAAGAAGTGCGTGAGGGCTGGACTACAGCCAAGCGGGCAAAGGAAGCGGAGAAAAAATAGTCTATTGTGTCTCTAGTGTTCGTAGAGGCCGTTGATTTCCAGAAACTTTATGCTCAGGCCGACAAGGTTGCCAAACTTACTAGCGGTCTCATTACATACCTTCTTCGGACCCAAGAGACTCAACGAACCCAATCGACCCCAGAGACTCAGAGGACTTCATTATGTGCGGCATCATTGGTTACGTCGGCTATCGAGAAGCGGCACCGGTGCTGCTCCAAGGACTCAAGCGCCTGGAATATCGCGGCTATGATTCCGCTGGAGTGGCGGTTTTCGCCAACAGCGGCTCTCGTGCAGAAATTAAGGTCTGCCGTTCGGTGGGCAAACTGAGTAATCTCGACCAGCTCCTGCACCATAACCCTGTGCCCGGCTCCGTCGGTATGGGCCACACCCGTTGGGCTACTCATGGTCGTCCCTCTGAAGAAAACGCACATCCCCATCGTGCCGGCCAGGTGGTGGTGATCCATAACGGCATCATCGAGAACTATCTAGAGCTACGCCATGAACTCATGGCCAACGGTCGAATTTTCAGTTCGGAAACCGACACCGAGGTCATCTCCCACCTCATTGACGAGTATCTCCAAGCCGGGTTGTCTTTCTCACACTCAACCCGTGCGGCGCTCCAACGCCTCCACGGCTCATTTGCGATTGTGGCCTTATGCGAAAACGAGCCGCACAAGATCATCACGGCCAAGAATGCGACCCCGATCGTCATCGGGTTTGGCGAGGGCGAGAACTTCGTTGCCTCCGATATTCCGGCGCTCCTCGATTACACCCGCCGGGTCGCCTGCCTGGATGATGGCGAAATAGCAGAAGTCACGCGCGAAGGGGTCGCCTTCTTTGACTTCCATGGTCAGCCGATCGAGCGGCTCCCGCGGCAGATCACCTGGGATGCCATTACCGCGCAAAAAGGTGGATACAAGCACTTTCTGCTCAAAGAGATTCACGACCAGCCCCAGGCACTCATCGACACCGTTCGCGGCCGTATCCTCCTAGAGGAAGGAAGTGTGGCGCTGGGAGAATTGGCAGCGCACAGCGCACAGCTAGATTTGATTCAGCGTATTACCTTGGTGGCGTGCGGCACAGCGTGGCACGCGTGCTTGGCAGGCAAATTTTTTCTTGAGGAACTGGCCCGCCTACCCGTCGAAGTGGATTATGGCAGCGAGTTTCGTTACCGGCACTCGCCACTTGACCAACACACCGCCGTTCTGGCGGTCTCTCAATCCGGCGAGACCGCTGATACCCTCGCCGCCCTGGAAGGAGGAAAAGCGGGCGGAGCCACCACCCTGGCAATCTGCAACGTCGTCGATGCGTCGATCCCGCGGAAGGCCGACATGGTCATCTACACCCATGCGGGCCCGGAGATTAGCGTGGCTTCGACCAAAGCCTTCACCACCCAACTCACCGCCCTCTATTTACTAGCGGTGTACTTCGGGCGACGGCGCGGTGTACTCAACCAAGAAAAAGGGCGCCAATTGATCGAGGACCTGATGAATCTCCCAGCCCTGGTGCGGGAGGTGCTGGCCAAAGACAAAACCATCGAGAAGATTGCCAAGAAGTACGGGCATGCGAGAGATTTTTTGTATCTTGGTCGAGGGGTGAATTATCCCATTGCCCTCGAAGGGGCACTGAAACTCAAGGAGATTTCCTACATCCATGCCGAAGGCTATCCGGCCGGTGAGATGAAACACGGCCCTATCGCCCTCGTCAACGAAGAAGTGCCGGTCGTCGTGATCCTCCCCAAAGACTCCGTTTACCCCAAGACTCTCAGTAACATGAAAGAAGTAGAAGCGCGCGGCGGGCGGATCATCGCCGTCACCGACGCGCCCTCACCCGAACTGGAAGAAATCGCCTGGGAAATCATTCAAGTTCCCACGACAAACCACCTGCTGATGCCGATTTTGCTCACCGTCCCCCTGCAACTCCTGGCCTACCATATCGCCGTCTACCGTGGCACCGATGTAGACCAGCCCCGCAATTTGGCCAAGAGTGTGACGGTTGAATAAACCTCATAGGGTTCTTGTTGTACTTGTACGCAAATAATAAAGTCGTACCCCAGACAATAACTGTCTCTTATACACAT
>CAZAYE010000244.1:5072-5837 GCA_964489255.1 uncultured Enterobacteriaceae bacterium | reverse complement strand
CTCGGGTCGCTCTTCTTATTCGATTCGCCCGAGGGTGAGCTGGCAGTAGACCGGAGCATCATTCTCGCTGCGACGCTGACGGTGAGTGCGTTCATGTTGGTTATTGGCACTTTGGCCGTGCGGACGTGGAGACGGAAGCCGGTATCCGGCAGTGAAGGACTGATCGGAGAAATTGGTGAAGTGCGGGTTCGTCTTGCGCCTCGTGGGAAGGTATGGTTACACGGGGAGTATTGGAATGCTGAGAGCGATGAAGAGATTGAAGTGGGACAAAAAGTCTATGTTGTTAGCCGCAATCACATGGTCCTCCGTGTCCGCAAGGCAACGGGGTGAGAAAGGGAAGGGGAGGTCGTTATGTTCGGTTTTGGTCCGGTCGCGACAGTGTTGGTGATTGTGCTCGTGCTGCTGATTAGCGGCATCAAAATTCTGCCTGAATATGAGCGCGGAGTCATTTTCCGGCTCGGCCGCTTGCTGCCCCATCGTGGACCAGGGATGATTTATGTGATTCCTGGAATCGAACGCATGGTCCGGATAGACCTCCGCACCATCGCGATGGATATCCCGCCGCAGGATGTGATCACCCGCGATAACGTGTCGGTCAAGGTTAATGCGGTGCTGTATTTTCGGGTAATCGATCCCAACAAAGCAACGGTGGAGATCGAGAACTATCTCTTTGCTACTTCCCAACTTGCACAAACGACCCTGCGTAGCGTCTGCGGCCAGGCCGAGTTGGACGATTTGTTGGCTGAACGAGAGAAGATCAACGCC
>CAZAYE010000244.1:0-5062 GCA_964489255.1 uncultured Enterobacteriaceae bacterium | reverse complement strand
TCGAGGTCAAACATATTGACTTGCCTCAGGAAATGCAGCGGGCGATTGCCCGCCAAGCAGAGGCCGAACGCGAACGGCGGGCCAAGGTGATCAACGCTGAGGGGGAATTCCAGGCGTCGCAGCGGTTGGCCGACGCCGCGCTGATTATTGAGCAGCACCCGGTCGCTCTCCAGTTGCGCTACCTCCAGACCCTCTCCGAAGTCGCGACTGAGAATAACTCGACCACCCTGTTCCCGGTGCCGATCGACCTGCTCTCGCCGTTCCTGGCGGCCGCCAAGAAAACGACGTGAACTGCTGGTGCGGAACGTCGTAGGGGCGGCCGGCCGGTCGCCCCGCCAATTTCCCTTTCTCCATGCTCCTCTCTGATTTCGACTACGATCTCCCGCCCGAACTCATTGCTCAGGAACCTGCGGCAGAACGGTCGGCCTCGCGTCTGCTGGTTGTCGATCGTTTGAGTGGCCAACTCTCCCATCATCGATTCTCCGACCTCGTTTGCCTCCTCCCTGCAGACTGTGTCCTCGTCCTCAACGACACGCGTGTGTTTCCGGCGCGTCTGCGCGGATGGAAGGAAAGTGGTGGCAGTGTTGAGGTGTTGCTTTTACGCCGTGTGACTGGGCCAGGAGAGACGTGGGAAGTGCTCTGCAAAGGCGCGCAGCACCTGCGTGGAGGCTCGCGCTTGTGGTTTGCGTCTGAACTTTGGGCTGAGTGGTTGAGCGCGCCGCGTGAAGGACGTGGGGTGTTGCAGTTTTTCTCGCATGCAGACTTTGGCCTTTTGCTGGAACGGCTAGGAGAAGTCCCTCTCCCGCCGTACCTCAAGCGCCAAGCAGGGAGCCGAGTTGAAGATCGGGATCGGTACCAAACGGTGTACGCCCGCCATTCTGGGGCAGTTGCTGCTCCCACTGCTGGGCTGCACTTCACTGAGGAGTTGCTCGGTGCCTTGCGGGAGCGTGGCGTCGAAACGGTCTTTCTCACCCTGCACGTCGGCGCAGGAACCTTTCAACCGATCCGGGTTGAACACCTCGAGCTGCATAAGATGGAGGAGGAAGAATACGAATTGAGCGAAGCCGCGGCTGAACGGATCAACAGGGCAAAAGCCGCGGGCAGGAAAATTATCGCCGTCGGTACAACAACGACTCGAGCCCTTGAATCAGCTCGCGCGCAAGCAGGAAAAGTACAGGCGGGACGACACCGCACGAACCTGTTTATCTATCCAGGCTACCAAGTCTGTGTGATCGACGGATTAATCACCAATTTCCATCTTCCACGTTCGACTCTGCTTTTGCTCGTCTCCGCCTTTGCTGGACGCGCATTGATTCTGAAAGCCTACGCCGAAGCGGTCATACAGGGATATCGGTTCTACAGTTACGGCGATGCCATGCTGATTGTGTAACCCCTGCATTTCCTCATGGCGGTTGCAAGGCAGCGGAAAAACGACTAAAACAGCCCGACAAGTCGAAAAACGCCCGACACACAGTAGTAGTTCCCTTCTCCATGTTCCACTTTACCGTGATACAGAAAGATTCCAGCACCCATGCCCGGCTTGGTACTCTGACAACAGCTCATGGGTCTGTGCAGACTCCAGCCTTCATGCCGGTAGCGACTCAGGGGACGGTCAAGGCAACAACCCCACGAGAACTGCGGGAGATCGGCGCCGAGATCATCTTGGCGAACGCCTATCACTTGTATTTACGACCAGGGGTGGAACTGGTTGAACAGGCTGGTGGACTGCATCGCTTTATGGGGTGGAGCGGTCCGATTTTGACTGATAGCGGTGGGTATCAAGTTTTCAGTCTCAAAGCGCTGTGCCGGGTGAGCGAAGAAGGAGTCCATTTCCGTTCACACCTCGATGGTTCGGCTCATTTCTTGACGCCGGAGACCGTGGTCCACATGCAGGAACGGTTCGGCGTGGACATCGCCATGGTCCTCGATGAGTGTGTGCCCGGATTGGCTAGCTATAGCGAAGCTGCACGGGCTACTATCCGAACGACGCACTGGGCTGAGCGTGCGCTCTCAGCGCAGACCCGCACCGACCAAGTGCTCTTTGGGATCGTGCAGGGTGGCATATTCCCAGATCTCCGCGAGCGCAGTGCCGGAGAACTCGTCAAACTAGAGTTTCCTGGCTATGCTGTTGGTGGCCTCAGTGTGGGAGAGGACTACCACTTGACCCGCAAATTAGCTGCTCATACCGTGCAGTTTCTTCCTGCGTTCCGTCCACGCTATTTGATGGGTGTGGGGATGCCTGAGCAACTGGTGCGTTATGTTGCGCTCGGCTTTGATTTATTCGATTGTGTCCTCCCGACCCGCAACGCCCGCAACGGGACGCTTTTCACCCGCACGGGGAAACTCAACATCCGTCGAGCAGCGTATGCGAACGATCCGCGCCCAGTGGAGGAAGACTGTGAGTGCTATACCTGCCAGCATTTCTCCCGCGCCTATCTCCGTCATCTGGTCGTGGCCGGGGAAATCCTCGCAGCCCGGCTCAATACTTTGCACAACCTCTATTTTTACCAACGTCTGATGCGCTCAATGCGTGAGGCTCTGGCCGCGGGCCGGTTCTCTGACTTTGCCCGCCCGTTTCTTGAACCGGAGAGAACTGAGGAAGAAGGAGAAGAGAGGGTATGGCAGATTTAGCCTACGCCCAATTTGGGGGTGGAGAAGGTCCGGGGCCGTTCGTGCAGATCCTTCCCATCGCCCTGGTGGGCCTCATTTTTTATTTCTTGCTGATTCGCCCGCAACAGCAGAAAACGAGAGCCCATCGTGAGATGGTGAGTAACCTGAAGCGCAACGATGAGGTGGTGACCGCTGGGGGACTGCACGGTCGAGTCGTCGAGTTGACGGAGAGAATCGTAACGCTAGAAATCGCGCCGAATGTACGCGTGCGGGTCGATCGACCACGCATCGATGAAGTCGTCACCCCAGGGAAACCTGCGAAAGGAAGCAGTTCGGACAAAAGCGAGGGAAAGGAGAAGTAATGCCGCGGGGAATTCTCTACCGGGTGCTGCTCATTGGGGGGTTAACGGTGTGGGCGATGGTTTATCTGCTCCCCTCGCTCATGACCGCTCTTCCCGAGTGGTGGCCGTCGTTTTTGCCGTCGCGCAAGATCCGCCTGGGTCTCGATCTCCGTGGCGGCACTCACCTGCTGCTCAGTGTCGATCTCGAAAAAGCCGTCGCCAATGCGCTGGAGCAGAACGCCGAGGAACTGAGACGAGCGTTACGCGAAGCAAATGTGAGGGACGTGGAGGTCCAAGCCACCGGCCAGGTCCTGCACCTGCGGGCTGCGACCCAAGAGGCCAAGAACGCGGCTGAGAAGGTCCTCGCCGAGCAGTTTCCGATTCTGATTCATAGTGGTGCGCCAGAACCGCCGGAGGGGGAGAGCACGGTTGTGCTGGATCGCCGAGAGATCCAGCGTCTGCGGGAGTACGCGCTCGAGCAGTCGTTGGAAACCATCCGCAACCGTATTGACCAATTTGGTGTGGCCGAACCGACCGTCCAGCGTCAAGGCAGCCAGGAGATCTTAGTCCAATTGCCTGGAATCCAAGATCCAGCGCGAGCCAAGGATCTCATTGGCAAAACCGCGGTCTTAGAATTTAAGCTGGTTGCTGAAGGAGATAAGGCCGCGGGCGGAGATGGTACCGTCGTCCTCCAAGGGCAGGAGGTTGAGCCCCTGAGCGGACAGCTGCGCAAGGTCCCTTACACCTTGGAGAAGAAAACTTTAATGACTGGGGAGGTCATTGCTGATGCGCGGGTACGCCCGGCGAGCGACATCGAAGGACCGTATGTAGAATTGGTGTTGAACGATCGCGGCGCCCGGTTGTTTGAAAAAATCACGGGCGAGAACGTCGGGAGACAGCTCGCGATCATTCTTGATAACACGGTCTATTCGGCCCCGGTGATCCGTGAGAAGATCGGCGGTGGCCGTGCGTCCATTACCGGAAGTTTTGATATTAAAGAAGCACGCGATTTGGCCATCGTCTTGCGCGCGGGAGCCTTACCGGCGCCGGTAACCATCGCCGAAGAGCGTACAGTTGGCCCATCTCTGGGTAAGGATTCAATCCGACAGGGAGTTTTGTCCTTCGCCGTTGGCGGCTCGCTGGTGATTCTGTTCATGATCGCGTACTACAAATTTGCTGGCTTCCTCGCCGATTTGGCAGTTCTGCTCAATGTCCTCTATCTCCTCGCCGCCTTGGCCGCGTTTGAGGCAACCCTCACCCTGCCTGGCATTGCCGGCATCGTGTTGACCGTCGGCATGGCGGTGGACGCCAATGTGCTGATTAACGAGCGCATGCGTGAAGAACGGCGGGTGGGCAAAAACCCTCGGGCTGCGATCGAGGCGGGGTACGAACGCGCCTTGCCGGCGATTCTCGATTCGAACATCACAACCTTTCTCTCGGGCCTGATTCTCTTCCAGTTCGGCTCAGGTCCGGTAAAGGGGTTTGCTGTCACTTTATGCATTGGTATTGTGAGTACCGTGTTTACTGCCGTCGTGGCAACGCGAGTAGTGTATGATTACCTCCTGACGCAACGGCGCTTGGCAACGCTCAGTGTCTAGTTGGGGTACTGGCAATTCCTCTTCGTCCTTTAAACTCAGGGCAGGCTCCGTCGAAGCCTGAACCGCTCTCAACGCTTGGTTAGAGTGCTATGGAATTAATTAAACCTGGGACCACTTTCAATTTTGTCCGCTTTTTCAGGTGGGCAGTGGCTTTTTCTCTTGCGCTGATCATGGTCGGACTAGCTTCCCTTTGGTATCACGGCGGACTGAACTATGGAGTCGATTTCGCTGGTGGTACAGTGGTGCACGTCAAATTCACCCAGCCAACGAGTATCGCAGATATTCGCCAGGCCTTAGAAGCCACGAACATCAGCAATATTATGGTGCAAGACTTTGGCCAGGGTGGAAACGAGTTCCTCATCCGCATGCCAATGTCAGAGGCCGGCACGGCAGAACTGTCCGGGCAGATACAGAAGGGACTTGCCGCCCAGTTCGGCGAGCAGACATTTGAAGTCCGTCGGGTTGAGACCGTTGGTCCTAAGGTAGGCAGGGACCTGCGGCGCAAGGCGTTAC
>CAZAYE010000243.1:0-5837 GCA_964489255.1 uncultured Enterobacteriaceae bacterium | reverse complement strand
GGGATGGGAAAGCGCGGCGGGTTACGAGCTATCTACTTTTGGGAAGCGCTGTCCGAAACGTTCCACATGCTGACGGTCTATCGCAAGAATGAGCAAGAAGATCTCACGCCTAAGCAGGTAGCGATCATGCGACGACTGGTCAAGGAGGAGTTTAAGTGAAGCAGAAGGACTTTGATCGTTTGGTGGCAAGCGTAAAGCAGGTAGGAGCCATTCACCGAAGGCAACTGAAGCCTGGGAGAGTGACTGAGTTTCGGCCTGAAGACGTGCGAGCGATTCGTGGCAAACTTGAGAAGTCTCAAGAGGAATTCGCTCTGATGATTGGCGTGAGTGTAGCGACACTGCAGAACTGGGAGCAAGGGCGTCGGCGCCCGGAGGGGCCAGCTCGTGCGCTTTTGCGGGTTGCGGCGAAGAATCCTCAAGCGGTTGTCGAGGCATTGGCATCGTAAGCATGGCTAACCGTCCACTGCTCGCGTCCAGTTAAATCCGAGACCTTGGGAGTGGAGACATATGGATCCATGAAACTGCTTATGGTTCCCCAGTCAGTGAGTCTCGACGAAAGCGGGACAAGTCTGACCTGACCAAAGGGTGGCGCCAAGTCAGTAGCAAACCCGCGTGCGTCCCTGTGAAGGGAGGGACGGAGCCCCCTCCACGTCAGCCTCGCCGACGGCACGGTGCAAGAGATTCGGTCGCCGGTGACGAACGACGTGGGCGGCGCGTTGGCGATTCAGCAGCTCATCGAGCACATGGAGTGGGTCTCGCTGGCCGGCGATGCGCTGGCGTACGCAGTGCATGTACGCCGGTCGCCGCTGCCGGGCGTCCCTGCGAAATCCGTCATTCTCCAGTTTGCGCGGGGCGATCAGACCGTCGCGAACCCCACGACGAGCGGGATGCTGCGCGCCGGGGAGCTCGCAGATCGGGCCACGTTCTTCCGCAACGACGTGCTCTTCGCCGAGAACCCCGCCGTGCCGAAGGACCCACACTTCTTCCTGGTTCGCTCCGCCGCCGTCTTTCCGGACCGGCCGGTTGCTCTCGGCGCGCAGCAGCAGATCGCGACTTTCTTCGCTTCGGACGGTGCCCTGGTCATCCATCCCGAACCAGCGCGGTTCTTCGAGGTACCGATCGCCGGGCCACTGCCAGAGGACCTCAATTTCATCCCGTGACGGCCGTCTTAGAGTACAGGACTCATGCGATACTGCTGGCGAATTCAACCCATGACCATCTCCACCTGGAGCTTCAGCTAGGGGCTTAGTTAACGAAGGGGGCTCACGCCCTTTGAGAGCCCGGTTTAGCGGGCTTTGTAAAGTCAGCCCGACGCTCAAGCGTCGGGCAAAGGTTCGCTCACGCCGGCACTCCCGCAAGGCTTTCGCCTCCCGGCGTGAAGTGGTATGGGGCTATGGGGAATCGATACCGTGAAGAATCTTCGGGTTGTTGTGGAGCCGCACGCTGCGGATAGTCTCAAGCAGATCGTTCGAGATGGACTTGGTGCGTATAATCTCACCAAGACAGGGTATGAAGAGTACTATCCGGTTTCCATTTTCCTTCGCGATGCAAACGATGAGGTGCTTGGCGGTGTGCTCGGAGAGATCTGGGCGCAATGGCTATTTGTCTCGCACTTGTGGTTGGCGGCACCGCTGCGCCGGCATGGTTACGGGCGCAAGCTCCTATTGGCGGCGGAGAGTTATGCAGTGGAAAAGGGTTGTCATGGTGCCTATCTGACCACGTCCAGCTTCCAAGCCCGGCCCTTCTATGAGAAGTTGGGTTACGAAGTATTCGCCGAGCTCGACGATTTTCCAGCGGGGCACAAGCAGTACTTTCTGAAAAAGCGACTTGTCGAGACCAGTGAGACACGAAACCAAAGACGCCGTATCCAAAGAACAACCGGGCAAAGGAGAGGGCAATTGTGACCACTCAGAGAGATGTCCAATCAATCAGTGAGCATTACGCCCGCGGCGACCTTGCCGCAACCATCCTGGCAGCCATACACGCCGCAGGGAAAGACCAGAATGCGCTCACGGTAGATGATCTTGCTCCAGTTGATCAGTTTCACACGCGCGGAAAGCAGGCCACACTTGAACTCGCACGCCGCGCTGAGCTGACAGCGGGGATGCGGGTGCTCGATGTCGGCGGAGGAATAGGCGGTCCGGCTCGTACTCTCGCCAGTGAAATGGGGTGCGTGGTAACAGTGTTGGATCTCACCGAAGAATACTGCCGGACCGGAGAGATCCTTACCGCCCGTACGGGCCTCAGCGGCCGTGTCACTTTTCGACACGGGAGCGCCCTGGACATCCCCTTTACCGACGTAAGTTTCGACGCAGTGTGGACACAGCACAGCTCGATGAACATCGCTGACAAAGAACGACTCTACGCCGAAATCTTTCGCGTGCTGCGTCCCGGTGGTCGCTTTGCGTTGTATGAAATCATGGCCGGGCCGGTTAGCCCAATTCACTTCCCCGTGCCGTGGGCGCGCGAGCCTACGCTCAGTTCTCTCCGTCCTCCTGCAGAGATCCATAGCCTTCTTATCGGTATGGGGTTCAAAGAGGTCTCTTGGATCGATGAAACTGTATCCGCCCTTGAATGGTTTCGGCAGCGGCTCGCGGCGGCGGCCGCCGCTCCGGCAGGGCAGCCCGCGCTGGGGCTCCACCTTCTTTTGGGCGCTGACTTTAGCGCGATGTTTCGTAACCAAGTCCGCAATCTGGAAGAGAAGCGCGTTGCTGTGATCCAAGCAGTATTCCAACGTCTATAAGAAGCTGTAGAGACGTCTACCTGCGAAAGGTCGGACACGCACAGCCGAGTTAGCCGCGCCATCATCTCAGGTTTTCCCTCCTTGGGGCGCATAGGCCGCTGAATTATGTAGAGAACGCAGCAAATTCCTTGCACCCCCGCAATCCTTTTCTTTCTCTCTGCCTCCCCTTCCCCTCTTAAGTGCCTGAAAAACAATCGGCCTCGGTTGCTCTAGAGCTGGCATTCGCCTTGCTCCCTCCTCCAGACAGACAGAAACTCGAACCAGTCTTGAAGGAGGACAGCACCATGCAAAACGTGCAAAAGTTTGAGCCGCTAATCAGGCAGCAATCACCCGTCGCCCCGTTGCGGGTGACAACCTTTCGCCCTTCGGTCTGGGAGCGGGCGAAGACATGGGCAAAGGAAACGTTCACACAAGAAACAGTAGCCGAAGTCATCCTCAGTACGGCCACCGTGGCTCTCATGGGATGGTACCTGATTGAACTCTACTTTGCCCTGGAGCACTACACCATCATTCCCCTGCCGTAACCTGTAAACTGCTCTTTTACTAGAGGTGAAAACATGACCCACTGGATAATTGTTGCCGTTCTTCCGCTGTTGATTTGCGCCGGGTGTGGAGGACTTTCGCGCACCTTTATGAATAGCCCCTGGCGAGCCCGTTGGCAGCAACCCGAGGTAGTGATTCGGTCGCTGTCCATACGGCCGGGTGACCATGTGGCCGATCTAGGAGCTGGGGGCGGATACTTTACCTTCCGCCTGGCAGATGCGGTTGGTTCCACAGGGAAGGTGTACGCTGTCGATGTGGACAAAGGCAATCTCGACTACATCGCCCGCCGCGCTAAGGAACAGGGCTACGCGAACGTGGAAATCATCCTGGCGAAGTATGACGATCCACTGTTGCCTAAAGGTAGAGTCGATCTGATCTTTACCTGCAACACTTACCACCATCTTGAAGACCGCGCTGCTTACTTCGCCTCTGCCGCACGCTATCTGCGCCCCAACGGCCGGGTCGCCGTCATCGATCTCAATGGCAACAGTTGGTTCCACAAGTTGTTCGGACATTGGACCCCGAAAGAGACAAGCCGTAGCGAGATGGAAACTGCCGGATACCAACTCGTCACTGACTTTGACTTCCTCTCACGGCAAAACTTCCAGGTGTTCGTGCTCAACCATCGAGGCGAAGGGTAGCAGTGGTGATGGAAATACGAGAGATCCACGTCAAACCAACTATGAGGGCAATGAGCGACTCTCAGGCGGGTGCTTCCCGCGACGCAGAGATCGAGCGTCGCATAGGGGGATTCACTGCCGCCTGTGTGTTGGTCTCCAATGTGATCGGCAGCGGCATCTTCACCACCACAGGCTTCATGGCGCGAGATCTTGGAGACCCGTGGTTGATTCTCTCACTTTGGGGCGTTGGCGCGTTGCTCGCCTTAGCCGGTGCGCTCTCCTACAGTGAGCTTGGTGCGGCATTGCCAGAAGCTGGGGGAGAATACGTTTATATCCGATATGCCTACGGCCGTTTCGTGGGATTCCTGAGTGGCTGGACCTCATTCACCATCGGTTTTGGCGCGGCCATTGCGGCCGCTGCAGTTGGCTTTGCCTCCTATTTGCTGCGGATCTTCCCGCTCGGCAGCGAAACAAGCATCGTTGCGAAACTCCTCGCTCTCGGCTTGGTCTGGACACTGACCGCCGTACACATTGCCGGTGTCGGTCCGGGTGGATTCCTGCAGCGGTTGCTGACCATTCTGAAGGTCGGAGCGATCCTCTTGTTGATTGTTGGAGCATTTGTCTACGGGAACGGAGACTGGAGGAATCTTCAGATTCCAGGCCCACACACCGCACCGAGCTTTGGAGCCCTCTTCGTCTCGCTGGTCTTTGTTACCTACACCTACTCAGGATGGAACGCCGCGGCATATATCGCTGGAGAGATTAAAAACCCCGCCTGGAACCTTCCTCGCTCCATGATTTGGGGAACGCTCTTCGTGGGGGTCATCTACATCGCGTTAAACGCGGTATACTTCTACGCCCTTCCGGTTCCCGCACTAGCGCAGGAACCGATTCTGCCGGTTGCAGAGAAAGTCGCCGTCGCGCTGTTCGGCCCGGCGACTGCACGCCTCGTTGCCGTGATGCTGTGCATTTCAATCGCCGGTGCTGTCAGTGCCATGGTTTGGACAGGCCCCCGGGTCTACTACGCTATGGCACGCGATGGGGTCTTTCCGAGAATTTTCTCCGAGACCCAGCATAAGGGTGGAACCCCGGGGAAATCGATTATCCTGCAGAGTGTATGGGTAACCCTGCTCATCGTATCAGGGACATTCGAACAACTCGTGATTTATGGGGGACTCGCGCTGAATGTTTTTAGTGCTCTCGCAGTTTCTACAGTTCTCGTCCTTCGCTGGCGCAGCCCCACGCTAGCGCGGCCATACCGTGTGCCGCTTTATCCACTGGTGCCGCTTCTCTACGTTGCGGCCTCGGTATGGATTGTCACGCACACGGCGATCGAGCGGCCGACCGAGTCCCTCCTGGCTGTCGCGACGGTTCTTGCGGGGACCCCATTCTTTCTTATGAAGGGAATGCTATTCAACTACAAAAAAGTAATATAGAGATCAACAAAAAGGAATATGGCGATGGAGACATCATCTATCACACCGGATCAGCTTATGACACCCGCAGTGTTTGCCGATCCCTATCCTGTTTACCGGCAACTGCGCGATCAGACCCCTCTGAGCTATCTTGTCCCACCCGGCACTATCCCCGGGTTCAACGAGCCCATTCGGGCGTGGGCGCTCATGAAATACGACGATGTGTACGGCGCCTTGCGGGACCACGAGACCTTCTCCTCTGAGGACCCACGAGCGGGCCAATATGGCCCAAAGCTCATGCTCATTCAGGATGACCCTCCTCGCCATACGCGCTTCCGGCGGCTGGTAAACAAGGCTTTCACGCTGAAGCGTGTAGAGGCGCTCGCGCCCTGCATTGCCGGCGTGGCCACTGAGTTGCTGGATGAGGCGGGAGAGGAAGAGGTGGACGTTGTCCAGTCCTATACCATCCCCCTGCCGGTGAAAGTGATCGCTCGCTTGCTCGGCATTCCCGGCGAA
>CAZAYE010000242.1:0-5856 GCA_964489255.1 uncultured Enterobacteriaceae bacterium | reverse complement strand
GGTGTGATCAATACCGAAACGCTCTTGGATCGTTTGTTCTAGAGCATTGAGTAACGTGTGCGTGTCATCCTCATCATTGACGACCACATGCGCGGTGAGGGTGAAGAGTCCCGAGGTCAAGGTCCAGACATGGAGATCATGGATCTTTTTCACCCCGTCGATTTGTTCGAGGGTTTGCTGAACCTCGGCTAAATCGAGGTGGCGGGGAGTTGCTTGCATCAGGATATCGACTGACTCGCGCACCAGACTAAAAGAACTGATCAGGATGAGGATACCGATGAGCACACTGGTTATGGGGTCGGCCCAATACCAACCAGTCAACAAGATCAGCACGCCGGCGACGATGGCCCCGACCGAGCCCAGGGCATCGCTGAGCACGTGCAAAAGGACCCCACGCAGGTTGAGGTTGGTCTGGTGGGAGTCGCGAAGCAGCCAGACAGTGAGAAGGTTAATCATGAGTCCTATGCCAGCGATAAGGATCATCCCTTGGCCTTGGACTTCTGGAGGAGAGGCGAAGCGGTAATACGCCTCGCGAAAGATGACACCGGCGACGAGCCACAGCGTCAGGCCGTTGAGAAACGCGGCGAGAATCTCGGCCCGGTAGTAGCCAAATGTCTTCTGCGAAGTTACAGGAAGAGTGGCGATGTACGCGGCAAACAGTGATAGCCCCATCGCAGAGACATCAGACAACATATGGCCTGCATCTGAGAGCAGAGCCAGGCTATTCGTGAGCCAGCCGCCGATAAATTCAACGAGGCAGTAGCCGCCCGTCAGTGCGAGGGCGAGCTTCAGTTGCCGCCGGTCGTAGTCATGATCACGTGCCATCGTACGTTGGTCTTAAAAAATTATAGCGGAGCCGCTTCTCTAGGCACTGGCCCCCAGGTCTGGAGTTTGGTGGGCTTGAGAACAATCAGCACTCGGTTCTGTTTCTTGAGCTGCTCTAGATAAGGGTCTCCTTCTTCTTGGCCATAATATTTATAGATGATCTTCCGAGTCATATCCCAGATGTTTTGCTCCTGAAGCGTGGCTTTACCTTTGGCTATAACACAGCGGTGGTCCAGCACGTCGTCTACAATCACACTCACGCGCGGATCACGCTTGACGTTTTGATATTTCACGGTTTCTTTGGTGACCGAGATATAAAACATTGTGCCGTCCCAGTAGTAAATCACTGGCGTAAGCTGGGAATCTCCTTTTGCATTGAGCGTAGCGAGGACGGCGTTGCGCCGCTCAGAGAGAAAATCATCCATCTGTTCTTTCGTGAAAGGCTTGAGTCCGGCAAGGCGCTTTCGCTGAGCAGGTTTGGCATCCTCACTGGCTGCAGCAACGATGGGAGAGAGCAACGTAAAGATGAAAAAGAGGAGTAGGGTGTACCGGGTCGCTCCAGTCAGATCGGTTGTGGTGATAAATCGGTTTTGCCGCATGTCTGTTCCTCCTTCATTCTCTTTATCTTCTACCTGCCACACCTCGCAATCTGCATTTTACCGGGCCCATGGCGGGAAACCGTCAAGCGATATGCCAAACACCGGAATGCCCAGCACGTACACGAGGATAGTCAAAATCACCGCACCGATTAAGTCGAGCCCAATACCGGCCTTCACCATCTGGGGGATGGTGACATAGCCGCTGGCGAACACGATGGCATTGGGTCCGGTGGCTGAGGGCAGCATGAAGTTGCAGACTGACGCGGCGAAAGTTGCCGGAACCATCAGCAGCAGCGGGTCCAGCTGCATCGCCTGAGCGGCGGCTGCGAGCACGGGCAGCATCAGTGTTGTGGTCGCGGTGTTACTGGCAAACTCGGTGATCCACGCTGTGAGCAACGTAACCAGGAAAATCCCACTCAAGGTTGAGAGCTGCCCGACCAACGTCAGGCGGGAACCGAGCCATCCGGCTAAGCCGGTCTTTTCTACCCCTGCGGCGAGAGCTAATCCCCCGCCTAGGAGAATCAGCACCCCCCAAGGGAGGCGTTCGGCCGTTTTCCAGTCCAGCAGAAAGGTACCAGCCTGCCTGTCGGCTGGAATGAGAAAGAGCAACAGTGCCATGAGCATAGCAACTGTTGAGTCCTGTACGATCACCGGGGGTGGCAGGAGGCGTGACCAGCCGGGGAGTGTCACCCCTCCAAGGGGGAGGTCTGCGCGAAAGATCCACAGTAGGGCAGTGGTTGCGGCGACGGCTAGCACTTTCTTTTCCTGCGGGCTCATAGGACCGAGGGCTTGCAGGCGATCCTGCAAGAAATGGCGGTTTGCTTGCCAGCCTGTCGTTGGAAAAGGGAACGCAAGGAAGACCAGATATGCCCAGGTGACGAGGACCAGGACGAGAGCAGTCGGAACACCGAAGAGCATCCATTGGAAGAACGTGATTGGCTCTGCTACAGGAAAAAGCTTGGCGAAGGCACCGATGAAGATCACATTTGGTGGGGTGCCTACAGGAGTTCCCACACCGCCAATCGACGCGCCGTACGCCATCGCCAGCATTAAAGCGATGCCGAAGCCTTTCTTGGTGTCATACCCCTGCGAGTCGGCATGGGAAAGAATCGCCGTCGCAATTGGCAACATGATCAACGTTGTGGCTGTATTCGAGACCCACATTGAGATTACCGCGGTGGTGCCCATAAACCCAAGAGTGAGGATTCGGGCTGAGGTGCCGATCTGGCTGAGGATCTGAAGGGCAATGCGGTGATGAAGGTGCCACTTTTCCATCGCCAGGGCGATGAGGAAACCGCCCATGAAAAGGAAGATTATCTGGTCCGCATAAACAGCTGAGACCTCCTGAGGAGCGAGAATGTGGAGGAAGGGGAAAAGAATCAGAGGAAGAAGAGCAGTCACGGAAGGGTGTACAGCCTCGCTTACCCACCACATACCTATGAGCACAGTCACGGCGGTCATGCGCCAGGCTTTGGCCTCCATGCCAGACGGAGCCGGGAGCGCCAGCAGCAGGACGAACGCCGCCAACCCGACGAAGAGACCGATCACCTGGCGACGCTCATAACGGGAAGGCAGAGTATCGCTCATTGAACAGGAACAGTCGCTAGCTGGACTGTGGAACGTCTGGTGCGGTGAGAGCAGGAACGGCGCCAGCTAAGAGGCGGGCAAGTTCCTGCGCGAAGAGGCAATGGAGGTTAGTGGGCCGGCAGCCCGCAGCCGCCGGGTGACCGCCACCACCAAAGAACTGAGCGAGCTGAGAAAGATCAAGCGTGCAGTCTGGTGAACGCCGAAGGCTGACCCCTTCACCGGTGAGGTCGTATAAAGCGAAGATCGTCTGCGTGGCGTTTTTGCCCCACGCGTCACCAATCTCGCTGGGATGACCCTCGCAGATAGCCGCGACTAAGGTGTACGGGGTGCCGGGGACCGGCAGCTCGACCCGACTCTGTCCGGCAAGAGCGAAACTGGCCTGAATCTCTCGAAAGGTTCTTTCGTACGCGGCACGCATGGCCGGTGTGTACGTCACCATGGCATCAATATCGAGGAGAGCGTAGTAGGGATCGAGACTTTCGCGGTCGTTCCCCATCGTGCGAATCGTCCAGGCCAGTTCGCGCGAGCCAGGGATGGCGTGGATCCAACGGTCGTTGTCATCGGCCATGGCAACGACAGGTTTGAAGGAAGTGAAAGTGTCATTACATTGGTTGGTGGCCGCGAGCTGTTTTTCTAAGTGTTCGTACACCAAGCGAGCCGCTGACGCCTCTTCGCTCACCACTTGATCGGTAAAGGGAACGTCGATGTCACCAGCGGTATAGCGCTTGAGCGCTGTACGATGGTGGTCAAACCAGCGAATCTTCACTCCATGCGCAGCCAGATTCCGCAGATGCGCATCGGTTTCTTTCTCAGTCCATGAGATGTCGGTGACCCATAATTCGCTGCCTGCCGGTGCTGCGTCAGGGTCGATCGAGCGAAGGACTTCGTTGATGCGATCATTGCCCGAAAAGTGGGGCACGATAGTAGCACCCTGGCGATACCGTGCCACTGCGACCGCTGCGGCGACACCATCAAGACAATAGGGGCCGTGGCTGACAATATGAACAAGGGGCGGCTGTGGTTCAGACCTGTCTTTCTTCATAACCGACAGCATAACACAGGACGATATGCTCGATCCCTATCCCCCGCGTACTGCTTCCATGATCTTTTCGATATCGAGCACGCGCGGCCCATTCCAGGATAATCCAACCTCCCAGCGATCTTCAGTGCTGACCAGGATTTCTCTCTCCCCATCGAGTGCCAGAATTGAGGGAGCGAAGCTCACTGGAACCCGGGAGCCGGTATACATGAGTAGATGGCTCTGGATACCGACCGGTGTCACCAATCCTGGGGCAATAGCCGCCGTGATAGAGCGGCCATTTTCCCCAAGTCGGAGGTAGAGCCCGCCCTCGTCCCGTGGGCGGATCGGATGCACCATTCCGCCAATTGAGGCCATACCGATGTTGGTCGGTTGGCCTTGGCTGAGGAAGAGTTCTTTGAGCCGTTCGACCTCCCATAAAGCCCGAGCGCCGATGAATTGGTAGTCACAAACTGCGACATCTATTAGGGCGACATCTGCCAATGTTCCATTACGGTACAGCTCAAGTCGCTTTGTTGGTATAGTGAATTCTTCCCACGTCAAGCGACGAGCCGCGTAATAGCCCGCGGCCAAGCCAGCCAGGGTCGATTCCAAGAAGCGTGGGAAAGCGTTGTTGGTGCCCGTAGAAAGCGGCACGAGCGGCATCGATCCGCAACCCTTGGTGACCACTCGGTTCGTTCCATCCCCGCCGATAACGATGGCGCACGCAACCCCTTGCTCGTGCATAAGCCTGGCCGCACGGGTGGAATCGGCAGCTTCATCGTAGACCGACATCTCCAGAAAGCGAGGCTTGAGGCGCAACGTTTCATTGAGACCGGCCAGGGCTTTTACTCCGATGCCGGCTGGGTCAGGAAAAAACACTACCTCATCGACCCCAGCACCCTCTAGTCCCAGGATCGCTCGGCGGACGATATACACCTTTTCCTGGGTGTCAAGGATAGACCCGTGCGCAACCAGGCGACGAATATCCTTGCCCGCACGCGGATTGGCGATAATGCCGACGGCAGTCATAAAAGCAGTGATGAGTGCTGAGTAATGAGTGACGAGTAAAAAACTCGCTGCTATCTAAAACTCATTACTCATTACTCGTTACTCATTACTTAGAAGAGTGCCAATGCCGCCTCGGTGATCTTCTGCGGATTCGGCAGATAGTGATCTTCCAAAGGCGGACTGAACGGTACCGGCGTATGTGGCGCCGTGACAGACTTAATCGGGCCGTTAAGGTAATCGAAGCCTTTGTCTGCCACAAGGGCAGCGATATCGGATGCCATACTGCAGCGGGGATGCGACTCGTCCACCACAATCAACCGGCCGGTCTTCTTTACTGACTCTAATACTGTTTCTTCATCAAACGGCGAGAGGGTCCGTGGGTCGATGACCTCAGCGCTCTTCCCTTGTTTCTGCAGGTCCTCTGCGGCTTTGAGTGCACGGTGGACCATCTTGCCGATGGCAACGATCGTCACATCGTTGCCAGGACGCTTAATATCAGCTTTGCCAAGTGGGATTGCATAGGGCTCTTCCGGGACTGGACCCTTCATCGCCCCCAGAGTGATGTCCTCGAAGAAGATCACCGGATCATCATCGCGAATTGATGAAATAAGTAATCCCTTTGCATCGTACGGAGTTGAAGGGACGACCGTTTTCAACCCTGGAATGTGAGTGAAAAGCGAGTAAAGCACCTGCGAATGTTGAGCCGCGGCTCGATATCCGCCTCCACAAATGGTGCGGATCACCAAAGGCACTTTTGCCTTCCCCCCGAACATATAGCGGAGCTTCGCCCCTTGATTCAGGAGTTGGTCGAAACAG
>CAZAYE010000241.1:0-5862 GCA_964489255.1 uncultured Enterobacteriaceae bacterium | reverse complement strand
ACGTTTGATCCAGCCGCTGTACTATGCCAAGAGATTGCGGAGACAGACTGTAGACACCCGCCTCGGTGAGATCGAACCGGTGATGATGGCGGACAGACAGATAATTCACCACCACGACAATTGCGAAGAAAAGCACGGTGTAGAGCGCGGCGCTGATACCGTATTTGGTCGAGCGCTCACCGAGGAAAGTTCTGAGAGTGTCCTTGGCCGAGGCAAAGTAGACGATAATCGCTAAGAGTCCGAATAACGCATGGATGAAAACATAGGCTGAGAGGAGACGGGTGATGAAATACGCCACTCCAGCAAAGAGCAGCAGAATGACGCCAACCACACCATAGAATGAACCAAGCGGCGGCATGGGGCTTACCTCCAGCGCAGTGACTCTACTGAACGCTGAGTGAGGAAGAGAGCCAGCACAATCAGACTGGCGAAATAGACCAGGTCTTTCGTATCAATGAGCCCCTTCACCATCTCGGCGAAGTGGTCAACCACCGACAAGTACCCCAGCAACGGTCCCAAGATATTGCCGGCGGTTTCAGCCGGCCAGCCGATAATATAGAGCAACAGCGTCGCGACCAGACCACTCACCGCAGCAATAATTTGGTTCTCAGTGAATGAGGAGGTGAGCAGCCCAACCGCGACGAAGGTCGTGGCCAATAAGAGGAGGCCCAGGTACCCGGCGGCCATCACGCCGACTTCAGGATTGCCGAACACCAACAAGATTGCTGGATAGACACCGGTCAGACCGATCATGAGGCAGACGAACAAGAACGAGGCGAAGAATTTGCCAAGTACGAGTTCACCGGTGCGGACGGGCGAGGTGAGGAGCAGTTCATAGGTGCCACTCTGCTTTTCTTCAGCATAGGCCCGCATGGTAATCATCGGCACGAGAATCACTAAGACAATTGCGAGGTTGTGCATCAAAGGGGCGATGACATAGTCATTCAGGTTCAACCGGTCGGCTGCTTCGCCACCCTGGAACTGGGTATAGAGCGTGAGCAGAAGGCTGAAGCGACTGAGCAGGTTAAAGAAAAACCAACCACCAAGCAGCAAAAACCCCGTGAGCACAACGTAGGCAATAGGCGAGACGAAATATGAGCGGAGTTCCTTACCGACAATAGCGAGCACGTTTCTCATCCGGCCGTCTCCTCAACTCCGCCCTCAGGCTGTCCATTCTGGGGTTCTTCCTGCGAGATCGCTCGCAGAAAAACGTCTTCGAGGGTTTGCCCTTGGGTGAGGTTTACGATCATATCTTCCATCACGACCCGCCCAGCATTGATAATCACCACTTTCTCACAGACCTGAGCGACCTCAGGGAGAAGGTGCGTAGAAAGGACGACCGTGTGAGCACCTGCTAGTTCTTTGATCAGAGCGCGAATCTCAATGATCTGCTGAGGGTCCAGCCCGATCGTAGGCTCATCAAGCACAAGCACCTCGGGGTTGTGAATGATCGCCTGCGCGAGACCGACACGTTGGCGATAGCCTTTGGAAAGGTGGCCAGTCACACGGTTTACCACTTTTATGAGGCCACAACGCGTCAACGCCCGGTCGAGGGCATCAGCAATCTCAGCCCTCGGCATGCCCTTAATGCGTGCGACAAAGCGTAAATAGGCGGCGACAGTCATGTCATTATAGAGGGGGGGATGCTCGGGGAGGTACCCGATGCGCTTCCGCACCTCAAACGAGTCGTCAAAAATATCAAATCCTGCGACTTTGACCGTTCCACTGGTGGCTGGCATGAACCCGGTAATGATGCGCATGGTGGTGGTTTTGCCGGAACCGTTAGGCCCGAGAAAACCGAGGATCTGCCCGGAGGCCACGCTGAAAGAGATGTCGGAAACCGCCGTCAGGTCTCCGTAGCGCTTGGTAAGATGTTGGACTTCGATCATGATAGGCAGAAAGGCGCGCAAACTGGCGGTGTTTTCGTTGTCCTTGCGCTCCCCTCCCTCCGAGGAGCAGGCAATTGTTAATGCCAGCTGCGCCGCTTGTCAAGTTCCTGGACAATAGTGAATCTGTTTGTTACCTTTGACGCGCCAGACTCCCAGAAATTCATGGGAATTCTATTGATCCCACACTTATCGGTTCCCTGGCGCAACCAGGTCAGGATATAAGATGGCCAGTATGATGCTCCTCAGCTTGCCAGGGACCATGAGGCACTGGGCGTAGCGACTGAATATATCAGCGCTGCGGAACGTCTGCTAATGATGTGCAGAAGTGGCGGAACCAAGCGACTGGGAACTCGTCCGGCGTTGCAAAGAAGACGACCGGCAGGCTTTTCGTGAGCTGGTAGAACGATACCAACGGAAAACTGTGGCGATCGCACTCGGCATGCTTCATGACCGTGAAGATGCGCTCGAAGTATCGCAGGAGGCATTTGCCAAGGTCTTCACCAATATCCAGCAGTTCAAGGAGGAAGCGAGCTTTTACACTTGGCTCTATCGGATCGTAGTGAATCTGGCCATCGATCGTCAACGACAGAAAAATCGCCAGCCACTGCTTGAAGACGACCAAGGGGAAGGAGAAGGCAGCGGGATCGGCGCGACCCCAGCTGCCACGAGTGCTGATCCGTACGAGCAGGTCAAGGATAAGGAACTCGGTGAGCGGATTCGCGCTGCCATTGCCGAGTTGACGCCTGCGCACAAAGCGGTCATACTGCTGCGAGAAGTTGAGGGTCTGTCTTACGAGGAGATTAGCGAAGTCTTACAGTGTTCGCGAGGAACGGTTATGAGCCGCCTGCATTATGCACGGAAACGGCTTCAGTCGCTCTTGCGTCACGACTTGTAACCTGAAGCGTTCTGGCCTGCCCTATGCTCCACGTCACCTCAGCATCGCAGACTTTTTTTCCTACTCTCTACTTTTTACCACTTATACCTCTTGTTCTGGGTCCGGCTTCTATATGATGACCTGTCCGCGCTCTGAACGTTTCGTTGCTTTACTTCACGACAGTGAGTTAGATGGTCCACTCCGGCGCGAGCTGATGTCACACATAGTCAGTTGCGTTGCTTGTACGCGCGCACTGGCTACCGTCACGCGAGTGCAAGAATTGGTGTTTCAGGCAATGAGTGATCAGGTTGAGGAAGTGGACTTCTCGCACTTCTGGGATGGGGTAGAGAGCAGAATTGCGCAGCAGGATTCCCCGTCTTTGCGGCTACGGCTGCGTCTGTGGATCGAGAGATGGAAACTGGCCTGGCCGTCGAGTGCTCCAGCATGGGCCACCGTTGCCGTTGTCCTCTCCGTCTCGGCTTTTCTTCTGTCTCGCCCACCTTCTAGTGACATTACCTCTGTTTCCCAAGAAGCCCCCCCTTCTGTCCTCGCAGCAAGAGAAAATGATCAGGCGCAGATCGAGTCGCTGTCCTCCACAGAGACCGTTTTTCTGTGGAATGAATCGGCGAGTAATGCCACTGTCATCTGGGTGAGTGATGATAACGATGGAGGGATGCCATGAAGGTGCCTCGCCTTGCCCTGTTCTGTTTTGCGAGTGCCCTCTTCGGCGCGCTCCAGGCTGTAGCCGGCGAGATGGTGGAACTGAGTGTCGAGACCGTCTTAGCGACCAATTCCCCTCAAGAGTCTGGCAATAAAGAGTCTGACAACCGCTTGACCGACGATATCCGCCGGCAGCTGAATGAATTCCGTTTTTCGTCGTATCGACTGGTGCAGGAAGAACGTCGGCGGGTGAATTGGGGCAAGCAGGCGGATTTCTTTTTGCCAGGCGGACGTTTCCTTCAGGTGGTGCCTAAGAAATACATTGATGAGCGCATCGCACTGCAAGTGATGCTGATGGAAGGCACCAGTCCAACTCCCTTAGTGGAAACGCTCCTTACCATACGCAATCACGGTACGGTCTACTTCGCTGGTCGTAAGCACCAAGGAGGTACGCTGATTATTCGCATTGGTGCAGTGACTGACGAGTAAGCGGCTATGCAGGTTGGGACGCACGGTCGTGCATCCCGTTCGCGTTATCTTTTCATCGCCCCGATCAGCACCTCGGCCACCTCTGGCCGGGAAAACTCCGGTGGAGGCAGTTCGCCCTTACTGAGCATCTCACGTACCTTGGTCCCCGAGAGATTTACTTGAGTCTCAGGCCCGCCCGGGGCGGTCTTCGCCGTCGCCATCTGGCCGGTCACCTTTGAGAAGAACGCGTTCTCAAACCTGAGCGGCTGAATGCCGAGTTCACCCGGAGCAAACTCGTCGAAGATCTTCTGGGCGTCATACGTGCCATAGTAGCTGCCCACGCCGGCATGATCACGGCCGACAATAAAATGCGTGCAGCCGTAGTTCTTGCGAGCGATGGCATGAAAGATCGCTTCACGCGGCCCACCGTAGCGCATCGCCGCCGGATAAACCGACAGGATCACCCGCTCTCGAGGATAATACTTGTCCATCAGGACCTCATAGCACCGCATACGCACGTCGGCAGGAATGTCGTCACTTTTAGTCTTGCCAACCAGGGGATGCAGCATGAGACCATCAACGACTTCCAACGCACACTTGGTGATATACTCATGCGCCCGGTGAATTGGATTGCGGGTCTGAAAGCCCACCACTGTCTGCCATCCGCGTTCACGGAACAACGCACGGGTTTGGGCTGGGTCGCGATGATACGCTGGGAATGCCACCGTATCCGGTCGGTTCAGCAGGTGAATCTCACCGCCAAGGTAGGCTTCGCCACCGTGCAACACTGCCGCTACCCCAGGATGCGCGAGTTCGCTAGTCCCATACACCTTCAGCACTTCTTCCTCACGATTCGGCAGATAACGCTCCCCTAAGTCGAGGATCGCCAGAACAGTCTCACGCTCATCAACGAGCGCAATTTCCGTTCCCTCTTTTAACGTGTCGGCTTGCGCACGGGGAACTTGCAACGTCACCGGGATTGACCATGGCAGACCAGTGGCCAAACGCATATGCTCCACAATCGAGCGATAGTCGGCCGAACCCACAAAACCTCGCAGAGGAGAAAATGCCCCAACCGCGATCATTTCTATGTCGCTCTGCGCGCGTTCATCGAGCTGCACTCTCGGGAAGGCCCGCGCCTTTTCTAACAGGGCATTGCGACGTTCCCCGGTCACCAGACGGTTCACCAAAATGCCACCATGTGGAGCAATAGTGCCAACCGCATGTGGGAGAAACCCAAGTTCTTGGAGCCGCGCCAGCACCTTATTCGCGCTTTCCTCCACGGTCTCACGATCGGTCTCCACCATGACTTCAGGATGGAGCGGTTCTTCATAGGGATCCGAAACCCCGGTGAATTCTTTGATCTCGCCAGCAAGAGCTTTTTTGTAGAGCCCCTTCACATCACGAGCAATCAAGGTCTCAAGCGGACATTTGACATACACTTCAACGAAATTCCCAATCCGCTCTCGTACTTCATCGCGAATCGCACGATATGGAGAAATAGCTGCAGTAATTGCTATTGCCCCGTTCCGGGTCAGCAGTTGAGCAACGTAACCGATACGCCGGATGTTGGTGTCACGATCTTCCTTGCTGAATCCTAATCCCTTGCTGAGGTTTGTACGTACCTCGTCGCCATCAAGGATCTCCACGCGCCTGCCCAATTCCTCGAGCTTAGGAATAAGAGCGTTGGCGATCGTCGACTTGCCAGCTCCCGACAGGCCAGTGAACCAGAGGGTAAAACCTTTCTCCATTCTGCGATAACTCCTTCAAAGAAATGGGGGTGGATTGTACACTCCTATAAGAGCGTGAACAATCCCGGTGTGCTTCTGAAAGTAGATCGAGAAAAAGAATTTAACGGGAGACGGACCCGCACCCCACGCATTGCGGATCTTTCTGGACAGTCTGCTCGGAGAAATGCAGGGCCGGAAACTGGCAGTACAACAGTTTACCAGTGGAGGAACGAGAGAGGCC
>CAZAYE010000240.1:0-5877 GCA_964489255.1 uncultured Enterobacteriaceae bacterium | reverse complement strand
GGCTCATCACCGCCCGCAGTTCCCACGACTTCGCACTTCGGCGGCGGGCAACTTCGATGGCCTTGAGAAAATACCCCTCTGCCTCCCGCGCCATCCCCTTTGAGACTTGAAACCTGGAACCTGGAACTGGCGAAGCACCAACCCAAACTAACACCTTGCCGTCCTCATCACGCGCCACCTGTTCGGCATCGATCAGTTCGGCTTTGAGGTCTTCCAGATACTCATCATCCAACTCGAAGCGCCGTTTCAGCGCACGATAGGCTACGCGGCCTTTGCTCTGTAACAGCTCGCGAACCTCCTCCAGAACTTCATCAAAGGTCATGGCGGGTCTCCTTTATGACCCTGGCGTCTTGTTCCATGTAACTCCTACCGGGCGGAAGCCTAGAACACAGCGCGCTTTCTTTCAAGAAGTTTGAGAAAGAAGGTGACGTCGGGAACGGCCTGCGGCCTTATCCCGACCTACGAGCACAGCCGAGCATTGGGTAGCCGGAATAAGCGCAGCGTTGCCGGCGAAGATCTGTTGGGCCCGCGCCGGGAAGCGCACGCGCATGCTCAGCGCTAAACTCCGGCGAACGTGCCAGCGGTGATAGCCTGCGAGGACACACAATGAGGCGGAAATGAAACGGGCGGCCTCACGCCCCAGGTTTTTTCCAGACTCGTGCCGTAGCCTCAGGCTTCCTTTTGTTTCCAACTATCCCAGTGGATCACTTCCTCGGCAGGCCTACGAGAGGTCGGGCCGAACTTACCTTGCGGATAGCCCAAAGGCAGCAACGCGGAGATCTCCATGTCGTCGGGAATACTCAGCTTTTGTTTTAGTTCGTCCTCGAATAGGCAGTGAATAGTGGTAATGACTGAGCCAATCCCCAGAGCCCGGCAGGTGAGCAGAATGTTCTGGACCGCTGGGTAGATTGAGCCATGCACGGTAGCGATACTCGCCCGCTCACTGCCCGCCTGTATGAACGGTGGATATTCTTTGCGCGCGCAAGCCAAGAGAATCACCGGCACTTCGTGCAGGTGCTCAGCCAAGTAAGCTGCGGCTTCCAGCACGCGCTGCCGTGCAGGTGGCAAGTCAGCCGGGAGTGGCCGGCCGGCCTGGAGTTTCTGCCACATGTCCCAGTATCGGTCGCGAATGAAGCGTTTGAGTTTACGGTTGCGGACGAGGATAAACGCCCAGTCTTGAAGATTGCCGCCACTGGGGGCGTGGACGCCGGCATCGATGATTTGCTTGAGCGTTTCTTCGGGAATCGGCTCGGGCTGCAGCCGTCGCATCGCCCGCATCGAGTAAATCGCCTCGAAAATCCCTATCTCCGCCATACGCCTTGCCTCCGTGGTGCCGTGGGATGCCTTATACCCTATTCCTAAGCATGAGGCTAGGAGCAAGAGCGGTAAACATTCCCTTCCTTCCTGCCCCTTTGACTGATTTATGGCCTCGCTCTCTGTAGACTGCGCGGGCCTACAGAGAGTTCAAGTCGTTCCAGGACATCCATCCCCAACAGCAAGCGTCCTGAGATCGGGGCGACCATCACCTGCAGGTCTCTCACCTCATGTCCGCCAAGACGCAGACCAGAGAGCCGACCGATCCAACCAGTGGTTGAACCGGTGACTCCTGTCAGCAGGGCATTGTCTACATGCTCCAGGGCGAGTTCCTCTGCCAGAGCCTGATCGATAAGCGTCATTTGCGCACCAGTGTCCACCAGCATCAGGACCTCCCGTGTATCTTGTTCTCCGGTCAGAATGGCACGGACAAACTTTTGTGAGGGATCGTCGTTGAGAATCTCTAAGGGAATGCTGTCTGAAGCTCCGGACCCCGAAGAGGCTGGACGGGAAGGCGTCTCAATTTTCGCCGCATACCCCATATATTGCTGAGGAACCATCGAATTGGAGAAGTGTACGACTCCTTTCTCGTCAGTCCAACTGTAAACTGTACTCTGTGCCCAGGTTTTGCCCGCTATCAAGGAGAGGAGCAAGAAAAAACTAACGACTCCTCGCCAAAGGGTAGAGGGAAGCAAAAGGGGACTATGGATAAAGGGGAATCGCTGCGGCATAGACCTCTCTCGTTTCTGCTCCTTCACATAAAAGCTCTATCGGCCGTTCCTCGAGTTGGTTAAGCTCCTGCCCAGCGAGTCCATCTTTGCAGACTCGTGTTCATAGCACGGACAGCGAGAAATTCGGGTCATGAGACAGGACGCGCGAGTTTGGCAGGTGGCGGTGCTGGGAGGAGGGCTCCTTTTCGGAGTCTCCAGTCTGGATTTCCCGCTGTCTCTCGCCGTCGTTGGTTGTACTCTGGCTGCTGCGATTCTGAGCGAATATCTGCTAAGTCTTTTGCCAGGGATCAGCCGGGAACCCCGACCACTGAGCGCGCTGATTAGCGCGCTCAGTGTGCTTTTGTTATTTCGCTCGTCGGTTTCCTGGACCTATCCACTTGTCGTCCTTATTGCCCTGAGCAGTAAATACTTGATCCGCTTTCGCGAGCGACACTGGCTGAACCCCACGAACTTTGGGGTGCTGCTTGGGACCCTCCTCTTGCCCGGTTGGGTTTCCTCTGGGCAGTGGGGGCACCTCACCACACTCCCACTTGCCTTAGGGGGACTGGGCATCCTGGTCCTCCTTCGCGCCGGGCGGCTTGATAGCGCGATGGCTTTCCTGACAGTCCACGCGCTGCTGGAACTAGCACGGATTGCGTACTACGGCTATCCGTTCCCTGTCTTCATCCACCGCCTCAACAACGGCGCGCTGTGGCTTTTCACATTTTACATGCTCACCGATCCTAAGACGACGCCGCAGCAGCGTTCGGGGCGAGTAGCGCACGCGAGCCTTGTCGCCTTGCTCGCCTTTTTTCTGGCCGAGTGGTGGTACTGGAAAGACACTTTCCTCTGGGCATTGCTGTTTGCCGCGCCGGTGGTGCCATTGCTGGATTGGCGCCAAAACGCTTCTCAACTCACCGTGCCCACCAAAGTCGAAAAGGAGAAATTTGCTATGAAACGACAGCTCGCTCGCGTCATGCTTCTGCTCGTGAGCCTAGTGGCCCTCTGGCCTACAAACGGGCACGCCTTTTGCGGCTTCTACGTCGCCCGTGCCGACGCCAAGCTGTACAACTCTGCCTCGCAGGTCGTGGTCGTGCGGGACGAGGATAAAACCGTCCTGACGATGGTGAACAACTACAAGGGTGATCTCCAAGAATTTGCTCTGGTCGTCCCAGTGCCAGTGGTACTTGAACGCGAAATGGTGCGGGTGATTGACCCTCAGGTAATTACCCACCTGGATGCCTATTCGGCGCCCCGGTTAGTGGAATACTTTGATCCTGACCCGTGTCAGCCTCGCCCTATTCCTATGGAAGCTCAAGGAAGGACACTCTCTGGGGCTGCTGCTGGCTCGCTCGCGCAGCGCAGAGAGGCGACTTCGCTCGGTGTCACCGTCGAAGCCGAATACACGGTCGGCGAGTACGACATCGTCGTTCTGTCGGCCAAAGAGTCCGCAGGGTTGGAAACCTGGCTGAGACAGAACAACTACAACATTCCCTTTGGTGCGGCCGAGGCATTAGCCCCTTATATTCGTGGGGACATGAAGTTTTTCGTCGCTAAGGTCAATCTGAAAGCGCAGGCCCGCACGGGCTACACTTCGCTCCGTCCGTTGCAGTTTGCCTTTGAGTCGCCGCGCTTCATGTTGCCGATCCGTTTGGGCATGCTCAACGCCGATGGTCCGCAGGATTTGTTGATCTATTTTCTCACTAAGCAATACCGGGTGGAAGTCGCGAACTACCGGAATCCCAAGCTCCCCAGCGATCAGGAGGTACCAGCCTACATCAAGCAAGAATTCAAGAAGTTCTACGCCGACATGTTTCTGGCTGCTACGGCGAAGGAGAACCATCAGGCCGTTTTCACCGAGTACGCTTGGAATATGGGTTGGTGTGACCCCTGCGCGGCTGAACCGTTGTCGCAACAAGAGTTGGAGACGTTAGGTGTTTGGTGGCTCAACGAATCTCAGGAAACCCCTGCTCCCGGTATTATGCCGATGCCGCGACCGTTCCCAGGAGGCGTCCCAGTCTTCGTTACTCGCCTCCATGTCCGGTATGATGCCCGGCGCTTTCCTGAGGATCTTTCGTTCAAGATTACCCAAGACAACTCGAACTTTCAGGGGCGCTACATTGTCCGCCATCCATGGACTGGGGCAGTGGCCTGTCCGGCTGGACAAGAATACGTCAAACAAGTGGTCATGCAGCAGGAAAAGCGGGCGCAGGCTTTAGCCGCGCTCACCGGTTGGGACTTGAGTCAGATTCGCACCCGCATGGCCCTAGTGAGTTCTCCAGCCCAGAGCAAGAGCTGGAGCGAACGCATCAAGGCGCTATTTCGCAGGTAGGAACGCTTATAGACCTCGCCTACAGACCTGACAAGTCGGCGAGAAATTCGTGCACGGCTTTCACCAACCCTTCAGGATTGTCGAGCATCACATGATGATGGGTATCCTGAACCTCGATCCAACGGCCGTTGGGCAGGTTGCTCACCAACCGATTGATTTTCTCGTGCGAGAGCAGGGGGCTGTGCTCTGCGCGGACAAAAAGCGCAGGACAGGTGATCTGTGACAGGAATGACCGACCGTCAATCGGTTCACGAAAGAGCGTCTTGCGGTCGAGCTTAGCGGTCCACTTGCCATCTGGCCGTTCAGCAAAAGCGAAGGACGCGAGGTAGCGGAGTTTCTCGGTTGAGATTAGGGTCTCGCGCGGTAAGAGCTGAAAACGAGTAATCGCCTCAGCAAACGAGTCGAACTCTTTGGCCGGTTTTTCTCCGAGTTTGCGCAGAAACTGCACGGCCGCCTCGGGATAGGCTGCATCAGTGTCCACTAGGATTAGGGCTGACAGGTCCCGTGCATGCTGGGTGGCGTAAATGATGGCGTTGTGTCCACCCATCGAGTGCCCCATCAGGACAGGCTTACGTAAACCCAGGGCGGCAATAAATTGCTGGAGGTCTGCCAGATAGTGACGGGTGCCGTACGCCGGCGGGTCGGCATGCTCACTGTCGCCATGGCCACGCTGGTCCAAAGCGAGTACATGGAAATCTTCGGCAAAGACCGGGGCAACGAAGTCCCACCAATGGGCGTAAGCAGAACCGCCGTGGAGCATAAGAAACGGCGGCTTGCCTTCCGTGCCCCAGTCAAGGTAGTGCAGCCGTAATCCATTGATAGTGATGAAACGATCGTGGTAGTCAGTCACCCGGTTTCTCTCCTTTCACCGAACGAATAAATCCCGGTACCGCCATAAAAGCCAGGCAGCAAGCAACTCGAGCGGAAAACTGATCAGTAGAAAAAACCATTCGCCATATACGATTGGCTCGGGGTAAGGTTCGCCAGTCAGGTAGCCGAGTGGGTACAGGAACATGTATGTCCACTCGGACAGTGGAATGTAGAGCAAGTAAGTAAACAGTAGATACCACCCCCAGCGCTTTAAGCCGATTAAGCCGTAAATGCCAGCGGCATAGAGGAGAAGATGAGGAAACGTGGCTAGCCAGGCCGCTTGACCGGTGAAGCGATACCCGAACCACACCCGTTGCATACTGCTATACCGCACCATCAAGAAACCCCACGCTACTTCGCCTCGGTGGGCTGGATCCAACAGAGCGTTCAAGTCTTTGACCACACCCAGGAAGGCGATAAAGCTGAGGACACCAGCAATCACGCCAGCACGGTATACGCGGTACACTTGCATATCGATCGCTGGTGTAGTGGCAGGGCTGACCGGTATCTGTGCTGCGTCAGGGGAATGGCTCATGATGATACTCTCCTTACGGTTATTGCACGAACAAATTTCGGTACCACCCAACACTCCAAATGTTACACGGCTGCATCCCGACAGCCGACCGCTTACCTGATTGACTTCCCCGGCGC
>CAZAYE010000239.1:1127-5879 GCA_964489255.1 uncultured Enterobacteriaceae bacterium | reverse complement strand
ACTCAGGATATGCCGCCCATGTTCGACTATCTCGAGAGCCAGCTAGACGACGGGGGCACGGCGTTGGTGGGCAGACAGTTTTCGATTGCCGACCTTGGGGTAGCGACGCACTTCGTCAACTTGCGGCATGCTGGTGTCGGTGTGGATGCGCAGCGGTGGCCGAAGCTGGCAAGTTACATTGCCAGTGTACATGCGCGTCCGTCTTTCAAGGCAGTGATTGAAGAGGAGGAAGCTACGTTCAAAGCGATGGCGAAAGGCAGCTAGGGTAAGTTTCGTTTTTATTGCCGGGGACCCCACTAAATTTCTTTTTCATACGTCACCGACGACTGCAGGCGGTCTTCAGGAATCGCGTAGTACGCACGGAGCCGTGCTGCAGAATCCTCGGAGAGCTGATAGCCGGCTGCTTCAAGAATCCCCCGCGCCTTGTAGTTGCCGGCGTAGGTGCCCACGACGATCCGATTGACTCCCTCAATCTGCCGCTCGAGATGCTGCATAAGCATAGAGCCAACCCCTTGACGCTGATACTCCGGCAGCACGTAGCCGTGGCGGAGCAAGGCGACATCGCGGACATATTCCAGCCCCATGACCCCTACGAGTGTCCTGTCCATGAAGGCTCCGTACCAGGTCATGCGCTGCGCTTCGGCCTCCCACTGGGCAGCCGTCATCTCAGGATCGTGGAACTCCTCTGGCGGCAGAAACTCCGTATACCAGCGTGCCGCGGTGTTGATCACTGTCAGTGCGGCGTCTTGGTCAGCAGGCGTTAGAGAACGAATCGTAAGTGCTTTCATGGTAAATTCCCTGCTGGTTGTTCTTCTTCGCTCCTGTCGCAGGTAATCCAGGAAGGCCGATTCAAATTCCACGGTATGGCCATCTGAATCGACGATGGGATGGTTCACGCGGGCGCGAATCGCTGCAGATTTGGACACGCATGGAGTCATTATAACATTCTCCTTACAGGCCCTGAACTGCTTTGGCAAAGGGTTTGCCGTAGTTTCCCTCATGGGCAACAAGCATGCCGTTGTGGTTAAATGACGCCAACGAGGAAAAGCCTTGAACGACCAAGAGATTCCTATCATAACGGTTTGGAGTATGGCGCCGTTCTGTGCAAAACGTGCAAGAAAGCTCAAGTCATGAGCACGCAAGCGTGCACAGTTAGCGCTCGGTTTTCTCCCCATGCCAAACATGCGAAGGCTAGTCAAACCCCAATGGGAACAAGGGGGAATCAGCAAGAACAGGAAATACTGGCTGCCCCACAGCCAGCTTTCTATATCCGAGAGTGCTCGCGTACCGAGAACTGTCGTGCTAGGGTGCGCAGCGCACAACACCCGCCCTAATGAACTGGGCTCCTGGTAGCACGGGCTTCTAGCCCGTGCTCTAGAACAGGTTGGAAGCCTGTTCTACCCTCAGCCGGTCTGATCACAGAGAGGAGACGCTTATGGCAACTGATCCACTGATGGTTTTATCTGACTGTTATGGTTTGCCGCTCACTACCGCGAGTTTCCCTTGGAACGCATGGTGCGCGACGTCCGCATGTTTATTATTGGCGGAGGGACAGCCCAGGTGTTGCAACTGATTGGCGTTGAACAGCACGATCTTTCAATCATACAAGGATATACAAGGAGAAACCGTAGTTATGAAAACCCAAAAAACAGGAGACGCCGGGCCGCTCGTTGCGCGACTGTATTCGGACTTTGTATGACCGTACTGCTTCATAGCGGAGCAAAGCAGCCTGGTCAGGTTGCAAAATGAGTATGTGATAGAAATTGATTGGCGCGGCTTTGAGCTGCACCCAGAAACACCGCCAGGGGGAAGACCCATTGCCGACCGTGTTCCGCGCCAACGGTTGCCACAACTGAAACGCGGCTTGCGTGAGTTCGCCGCGTCGTTTGGCGTTATCGACCTGGAACTTCCCGACCATATGCCCAATACCCGGCGCGCCCTGGCTATCGCTGAATATGCGCGCGAACAGGGCAAGCTCGATGCGTTTCGTGACGCCGCTATGCACGCCCATTGGCGAGCAGGGAAGAACCTGGAAGACGAGCAAGACCTACGGGACATTGCTCTCGGCGCTGGACTGGAACCTGCGGCTGCCCTACGAGCGATCGGCGCCAAGCACTATCTCCAGCGGGTTGATGCCATACGGGAAGAAGCGAGCAGCCTTGGAGTGACCGGCATTCCCACCCTGATCATCGGTCGGTACGGTGTTGTCGGTTGTCAGCCATACGACGTAATCGCACAGGCTGCCGAACGCGCTGGCGCACGCCGGCGTGACTGAAGCAACCCACGGAGTAGACCGTGCTTCGAGCATGCGCTCGCTCTCATCCCCTTTTTCTGTGCAAGCGCGGTGTCATCTATTACACAGCTATGTCGACCGGCTGAACGCCTTCTATCGTAACCAGGGATTCCCGCCGTACAAATGGTCGGTGTACGAGACTGCCCCATTGACACCGCTAACAAAACCGCTTCACCAGTGTCGGGTTTCACTGCTGACTTCAGGTGGAGTCTCGTGTCAAAATGTCCCACCATTTAACCCGTTGGCACGCAATGACCTGCGCGTCGACGTTATCCCTTTGTTTTTAGGAACGGCGCTGGTCACCGGGCTACTTGGGAGAATAAAAGCCCACCGAACACGCACGGCACGATGCTCACGGGGGTGACGTGTAGACTGGTAACCTCGTCTGGTGTCGAAGGCCCGAGAGACGCGAAAAGGAGGCATCATGTCACGGATTCTGACCTGTACGTGGTCACCTACAGCACTCGCCGTCCCAAAGCTCCTCAGAAAACCTGAGCGTTCCTTGGATGTAGTGATGAACAATCTCTCTGGCCCTCGCCTCACAGAGCAACTACTCCGGTTGGTGAAGAAAGCGGAGCGGTTGGGGATTGACCATCTGCTCTGTGGCCAGCGCTGGTGGGGGAGCGGGCAAGAGATCGAAGGGTCCACCTACGACTGCATGGCAATGACGGCTTTCTACGCAGCGCATACTGAGCGACTCCGCTTGGTGACCGCCATCCATCCGGGTTTTGTTCTGCCAGGGCCGATCGCGAAATGGGGGGCGACCATCGATCGCCTCACCGGAGGCCGCTGGGCCATCAACGTCACTTCCGGTTGGCATCTCGCGGAATTTGGTATGTATGGCGCGTCCCTCCTGGAACACGATGAACGTTATGCCCGTTCAACGGAATTCATAGAGATTCTGCGTGGGGCCTGGGCGCAGGAAGAATTCACCTACAGCGGCCGCTTCTATCAAGTGCACGGGTTACGGCTCGAACCGCGACCGGTCACGCGCCAGCTTGAGGTGTTTCAAGGCGGACAATCCCCCGCCGCTATGACTATGGCGGCGCAGCACGCGGATTGGATGTTTCTGAATGGCGGACCGCCGGCCAAAATCCGTCGGATTATTGAGACGGTACGGCAGCATACAGCCACGACTGGTCGCCAGGTGCGCTTCGTGCTCTATGCTATTCCCCTGTGCCGTGCGACGGATGCCGAAGCCGAAGCGGAGATGGCCGCGATGGTGGACGCGATTGATGAGCAAATGCGGCAGCGTCGGAGAGTGTCCGTCGGCGGTGCACAGGGGATGTGGGCGGACGACGAGGACCCGCTCGCTTGGCTGGATACGAATGAAGGGTTTGCCAGCCGCTTGATTGGCAGTCCGCAGACGATCCTGCAGCGCATGCTGGAGTTTCATCAGATTGGTGTGGACTGCTTTCATTTAACGCTTGACGATGAGCGCTTCAATCAGGAAGTGTTGCCGGTGTTGCAGACTGTGGAGCACGATCACCTACACCTCCATCGATAAATGCTGACATCCCACGATCGGCGAGAAGCAGGGCGGGACCTTCAGGCAATTTGTACGGCAGCCGAGCAGAGAGACCTCGTACCAACTGTAAGGTTCCTCTGTTGCCGCCCTGATCCGTTCCCGTTCCATCTGCCTAGCGACGGCTTAGACTCTGCCAGCTCACCATTGTTGAGAAAAAAACTTCCTTCCTTTCTCAAAAAAGAGAACTTCCCTCTGCGCCCGTCGCTGCTCCGTTAGTTTCTGCGGTGGTAGAGATCTTGCTATCACAAAATCTCAGGCGACTCGCAATGAAATATATTTTCTCGTGCAGACGGCACAGTTGCAAAGGCTGGAAAGACAGCTGCCTACTCTCGCCCACCTGCTCGGGGAAACAGTGGAGGACCTGGTGGGAAACACGCACATCGTGAATACCATTGTGGCGCGGATTGATCACGGCGAAGACGCGGAGAGTGTGGCCGCCCACATCTTGCGGTGGAACCATTACACGGCTCTCACCAGCGCCCAGGAAGAAGAAATCCTGAGCAAGTACGTTATCGAGCGGGCCAGACGGCAGTTGGGCCTCTTCCGTGTTATCTTGCTGATCATCTCGACAGTCATCATTGCGCTCATTATCTACACCCTCACAATCGACAAGATTCGGGAACTGGCAACGCTGAAGCTAATCGGTGCCCCCAATCGTCGCATCATCGGCCTGATTCTGCAGCAAGCCCTCGCCATGGGCATAGTGGGCTATCTGATCGGAGCAGCTTTGATCTCCGTGACGTACGACCAATTCCCTCGGCGCGTCGTCCTTGTCCCCTTCGATATGACGATCTTGTTCATAATTGTGATGGTCATTTGTCTCATCGCCAGCTTCTGGGGGGTGCGGACCGCGCTCAAGGTCGATCCGGCGGTGGTGTTGGGAGCCTGAGATGGAAGCGGTTGTGAGGGTCCGCGATCTGACCAAAGTCTA
>CAZAYE010000239.1:0-1117 GCA_964489255.1 uncultured Enterobacteriaceae bacterium | reverse complement strand
GGAAGGGAGAGACGGCAGTCACGGCCCTGGCCGATGCCAGCCTGGAGGTGCGTCCCGCCGAACTCGTTGCCATCATAGGTCCCAGCGGCTCGGGGAAAACGACCCTGCTCACCGGCATCGGGTGCATCAAGGAACCTACCAGCGGCTACATCGAGATCGACGGCCAGGTCGTCTTTGACAACGGCTGGCAGAAGGTGGACTTGCTGCGGCTGCGGCGAGAGAAGATCGGATTTATTCTGCAATCCTTCAACCTCATCCCGTTTCTCACCACCCTGGAAAATGTGCTGATCGCTATGGACTTGGTGGGCAGACAGGGCACGGAGGCCAGAGACAAAGCGGTTGCCCTGCTGAACTATCTACAAGTCGGGCATCGCCTGGACAACTACCCTGAAAACCTCTCCGGCGGGGAGAAACAACGGGTGGCAATCGCTCGGGCGCTGGCCAACGATCCCAAAGTCATTTTGGCAGATGAACCGACGGCGCAGCTCGATACCGAACGCGGAAAAGCGGTGATGGCCTTGCTACGTCAGCTTGCACGGGAGAAACAGTCTGCTGTGATTGTGGTGACCCACGACCGGCGCATGGTGGAAGGATTTGATCGCATCTACTTCATTGAGGACGGCCGGATCGTGCATTGTCAAGAAGACCGCGACGAACCGGGAGTAGCCACCGTGAACTCATTGTGATGCACGAGCCATCAGCACCCGGATATATGTTTGCGAACGGAAAGGCGATGAGGTGAGACCGAGTTCCGAGCTCATGCTGGCGCTCTCGGCACTCTATACGCGCACGCAGGCCGTGCCTGCTGTGGTGGCAATGTTTCGTGGGATAATTGTGTTGCATTTCCCGCCATGAACGTGAAAATGGCTGCCTTTTCTTCTTTCGTATGTAGAGAGATGGTGTGTGAGCGCATGCCAATCGCTCATGCCAGGCCTCGATGACATAGTCTCCCGGCGGGACGTTCTGCAAAGTGAAGGACCCGTCAGTTCCGCTCAGGGCGATGTACGGATGATCTACGACTCCGAGGTAGGCCAGCATCCAGAGATAAATGTCACAGCGAATCCCGATCATGACTTCAGGCGTCTCCACCTTCACCGTCCGTGCGGCACCCTTCACC
>CAZAYE010000238.1:1936-5882 GCA_964489255.1 uncultured Enterobacteriaceae bacterium | reverse complement strand
GTATATATGCAGCTTATGTTTCTCCGTCGCTCCGGAGGGTGATGCGGATGTGGCGTAGCGGGCGAGTACTCGCCTCGCGTAGCCGTGCCGTCCACCCGCTCGATACCCGTGGGGCTGTGGGGGGCAGTTCATGGGGAGGTTCCAGGAGCGGCGCGCGGCACGCGGCGGCCAGGGTCTCCCAGTCGGCTGTAGTGGAACTCTTGCCCGCTTGGTGCGCGGCTGGTCTTTTTGGTTGGGAATCACCTTTCAGCATGCAAAGCTCTCCATGTTCTAGCCCCCTCAGCGTTGTTACGCCTCGTAGGGACAGCAAGCAGAGTCCGCGCTCCTCAGACACTTCTCATCGGTTGCCCTGCTCTGCAGCCTAAGAATGGTTGAGTCGCGCTTCGACCAATGCGACAACCCGCGCGACTATCTCCCGGTCGACATCTCCTCTGTTGAGACCGGTGATAATGAGCGGATTGATGGCATTCATGTGGTCGAGATCGCGAAAGATCCTGCCGAGAAGCCTCCAGGTCACCCTGGGGCCTCGACAATGATACGCAGCCCTGACTCGGCTCACCGAGAGGTCTCGATCATAGTAGTGCGTTGGTCCTGGGGTATTCTGTAGAAAGACTAAGATACGCTCCTCGGCTCGTGCCCGTAGGGCATTCAGCGACGGCACCCACTGTTGGACGAGTGGCAAGAGGTCGTGGAGGGTTATCGGAGTTTCTACGTAGGGGGGCATTCAAAACTCCTGCTAGCTCAGCGCGGACCATAGAAGCCAGAGACGGGAGAGCCGCCCTAGGGTGCGCTAACCGTGGGGGGCTTTCCATCGAGCAAGGAGGCCTGGCTGGGAGCCCGCCATGGGCGGCAACGCCAAGGACGCGGGCGGCCATATCAGCAGCCCATACAGCCAGCAATCGCGGTGATCCGCTAGGACAAGTGAAGATGCCCCCTACCCGCTTGTACGTTTTGCTCACCTGACGAGTGCAATTTAGTGCATTCGCCTATTTTGTGCTTTTTACCATTTTTCTGTACTTTTGTCAACGGCGTCCTACACCATGGAGCACTTGAGCCCTGCAACACTGAGGCATGGAGCTGTGTTCTCGGGCGTTCACTAAACCAGATTGCTCGAGATTCGTACAGTAAGGCCCTCCAGGAACAAACGCCGGGAAATTTCCGGTAAGCACTCCTAACAGCTTGTCATTACCGGAAATTTTCCCTCGTCAGCCGATCACAGGGACTTTGCCGTCTTGCAGTCTACGGCAAGAAGCCTGGCAAGACCCTAATGCTCTCTGTGCTCACCACCCGAGGTGTTCCGGTGGGGGGTGAAGAGGACAAGGCAGGTGTGTAGCCCGACACTTGCTACTCACGGGCCTCTTCGAAACCCATTGTGCGACAATACGACAATGCGACACTTGATTTCTAATCTAGGTGGAGTGTAGAATCTGCCCCGATACTAGAAGCTGGAGGAGAAACCACCTAGTTCAAGAGGAGATTTACATGGCTGAGCGCAAGGATCGCCACGAGAAATTCTTAGAAGAGGTTGAGCGCATCCTCAGAGACATCCAGCAAATGCCTGTGCCACCCGCAACCCCTGGGCAGATTCTCTTTGCGCATCAGGATTTGCTCTACAGCATCCGGCACCTGGCACAACGTGAGCAGTTACCTCATGAGCAACTCCAGCATCTCGAAGCGAAGATACGCGATTACCTTGATCTCCTCTCTCGCCGTGGTGTCCTCTCGTGGGATCAGGTGGAGTACCACGAGATTGTCGATCTCAGGGATCCGCTTATGGAGGGGCGAGCCGTCAAGGTCCGGGGCCTCCTAGAGAAAATGACGGAGCCCGTGGTGGTCCCTGTTGAAGGGCAGAAGCATTTGACCGCGCGGATGACATTCCGCGAACTGGACGGTCCAGATCGTATTGAGAGCCTCCCCACCATCAATACACCCCTCATCCGGCAACTTGAGATTCTCAAGCGTGAATACCATGTTTTTGATGTGCTGGCGACGGTCCTTCTCATGCCGACTGTGTATGGAGAACGCTTCTATTTGCTGGTTCATGATATGAGCCCTTCAGAGTCGCCGCTCCAAATGGTCCGGGCGACGCGGGCAGAAATTGCCGAAGCCAAAGAGACCCTCGCCGAGTTGGACCGGCGTGGCCAGAATGTGTTTGACTACCTTTTTACTACCCTGGTCCAGGGGTTGAACATTCGTGGGCTAGAGGATGCCTCTGAGCTTCGAGACAGCCTCGAAGCGGTGATTGTGCAAGCCTTCAGTGACGGGTGGGTCAGCAATGCCGCCGGGAAATTGCATACGCTCATTATTGGGGCGCCCGCGGTCGGCAAGAAACTTCTCGTTGACGCCGCACGAGTTTTAAATCCTGTATTCCAGGAGGCACATCCCAGCAAAGCGACCATCGCCGGAGTGTGCTCGACCGCAGTGCAGGAAAATGGTGTCTGGCAGTCGGACCCCGGCTATTTGCCCTTATCACACCGTGGTGTTTTTGCCATTCAAGATTTTCATACCGTCCGAGATGCCCAGCGAGAACGTTTGTTGGGCCTCTTCAATATGGTCATGGAAGATGGGCGCGTGATCGATTCAACCGCGGCCCGCCAGACCCATCCGGCCCTTACGTCCATCCATCTCGATACCAATAAGCGCACGGATCTTTTCCCCGGTAGTCAGTTAAGGGGCGAGACGATTGTGGCAAAACGTCTCGACGACATTCGCATTCCGATGACTATTTTAAGCCGCTTTGATTTCATTATCGACATCCCTCGCGACACACAACGGCAAATCGGAGTTGCCCTTATGATGTACGATCAGCCGGGACACAGTGTGGTGCCGCTGAGTGTAGGTCACTCGCTGGCCAAGTGGGCACGGAAGCTTCAAGTGCTGGTCGCCTTCCTGCGGACCACTAACGCCGAGATCACCTTTTCAGAGGAAATCACGGCTATGATGCGGCAGAAGCACGAAGAGCTGAGTCAAAGCAATGAGAGGATGGTCGATCAGTTACCTTGGCTGAGCGATTTTCAGGCGCGGCTGGCAAACTCTGTCTTCAAGTTTGCCGCAGCCTATGCACGCATGAATAATCGGCAGAGTCCGATTGCCGAGGATATTGATCACGTCTTCAGACTGATCTGGCGTAAATTCGAGTTCTTATCTACCCTCGCGCGCCACCTGCAAGTTCCAAAGAGCTGGGAAGTGCCACAGCAGCTTGACTTAGAAAATTGGCTGCAATCGCGCTTTGCGGGCAGGCTGGTTCAGCCGAAGGAGATTATGGCAGCCTACCAAGAGGAATTTGGCCTTCCCTTAGTGCGCCGAACGCTGGAGCGTCACCTCCCCCAAGTAGCCCGGCTCATAAAGAAAGGATACTGGGAGTTTCCGCCGTCTACGTTGACATAGGAGGTGACGGCATAACCCTTAGGGCAGTACTCGGCTGTCCTAAGTCAGGCAGAGTGCATACCGGAAATTTTCCGCCGTTTGCTTCTGGAGGGCCACGATGGCTGTTGCTCCCCCTGGCTCTCCTGCCCTCAGCGCCTTGCCCCCGATTTTCGGCTCCAACGCTGCTCCGTTTGGGTCCTATGACCGCTTTTGCAGGACTCTTTGTGCAACCCCTACAAGGCATGGGCAAAGGCCCAAAGCAAAACAGGCTTTCCGTGGACACTCTGTAGGGCACTCATCATATATATAACTCTTTTATTATCAACAATATAAAAATAAAATTAAACTAAATGAAGACTATCTAATCAAATTACACACTTTACAAATTGCACACTTCATGCTACTCTGAGCGCCAAGAGGGGGCGGTCGATCACCGTGCTGACTTGCACTTTGTGGGCAGCGGAGAACCCCCAAACAGCCATCCTGCCAAAGGAGGAGACCGTGATGGATCAAGAATCTTATGTGGACGCGCTCAAGGCCGGGGTTCGCCCCGACGCGCTCAAGGCCGGGGTTCGCCCCG
>CAZAYE010000238.1:0-1836 GCA_964489255.1 uncultured Enterobacteriaceae bacterium | reverse complement strand
GCTCAAGGCCGGGGTTCGCCCCGACGCGCTCAAGGCCGGGGTTCGCCCCGACGCGCTCAAGGCCGGGGTTCGCCCCGACGCGTAAGGGTCTCAGCAGCCGTCTGCAAGGGAAGCCCAGGGGCAAGCTGCTTGCCCCTGGGTCGCAATCAGCTCTCAACAAGGGATGGGTTGGCATGATGAACGACACAGTGCAACTCACATTGCCGCCAACGGAGCACAGCCCCCGCTGCCGCAGTTTCTTGGGCGCGCCGTGGCCGCCTCTCCGCGAGTTCTGGCAGCGCGACTTTCCGGAGGCTACCATGGGCGGTGTGGCGCCTTTCTTATTTAAGGACCTCTTACCCTCTACCTTTCCCACCCACGAAGAAGTGCCCCGGGCGCTGCGCGTGATGCAGCAACGGATCAGAGGTCAGGAGAGCACCCCCGCACGCCTCCGGGTCTATTTGGACGAAGAGCGCTTTGACGACCTGGTGGGCAAGGTGCTTGGGGCGGACTTTGCAGTTACGGAGCCGCTGTCCGCCTTCGTCCAGCGCGTGACAGGCTCCGAGCGGTTCTGCTTGGTCATCAACAATTTGGAAGTTTTGAGCGAGCCCCTGGCCGCCGCCTTGGGTGACTTTTTGCACTCCATGTTTGCGGTGCGTGGCATCCCCATCGGTGGCTGCGAGCAGGTCGCCTTTGTTGGCAACTACGAGGGGACACCGTTTGGCGTCCACGAAGGCTTTGAGCATGCTTTTCTCGTGCACCTTGGGCCGGGCGTGAAGGATTTCTACTGCTGGTCTCAAGCAGACTATCTGCGTCTCACAGGCCGTCGAGCGCCCACGTTCGGGGACTATGAATGGCTGCTCGGCGAGGGCCAGAAGTTCGTCATGGAGCCCGGCGATGTCTTGTATTTGCCCGCAGAAGTCTTTCACGTGGGCAGACTGACCGACTTGGCGGTGTCGATTGCGGTGCCGCTCTACACGTACCCCCGGGAGCGGGTTTTTTTGCGGGCCATCCTGCCCACCGTGGCGGACGCTTTGCTCTCCGAGGTCGAAGCAGGGCCCTCACCGCATGAGCCGCTGTCGTACGACGCGAGTCCGCTCGGGGCCTCTTTCGCCCCTCTGGCCGATACGCTGCTCCCTGGCCTCTCCGACCACTGCCGCGCCCAGCTCTCCTCGGTCTTGGCCTATCGCTGGTATCGTCTCCTGAGCAATGGCGGCTGGGAGATCTCTCAGAGCCACTTGCTGCTCCCCGGCACGGACGAGGACTTGGCCCCACCGCTTGAGATTAACCCCCGCAGCACGTTGTGCCTGCAGCCACCCTACAAGCTCTGCTGGGCGGCCCTCGACTGCCCTCCAGAGCATGTCCGGGTGTTCCTGCGCGGCCGCAGTGTCACCATCGCGCACCATGACGCACTGCCGCGGCTGTTCGTGCGGCTGAACGATGGCGAGCAGGTCAGCCTGGACGGTGCAGAGGCGCTTCTGACCGCCTTCCGCACGATCTCCAGGACAGGTGGCTTAACCCTGGTGCGCTAGAGGGAAGAAGGATAAGGACGATGAATGGAGCTCCATCTAAGGTCCAGGCATTCTTTCGAGCGCATCCTGAGTCGCGCCAGGTCTTCGCTGATATTATTACGGGCGCGCTGAAGCCATGCGACGGGAATGCCCTCCTTGACAACCAGATCCACCCGATGATCGGGTGGATCTTTGAGCGGATTCGGGACGAGGTCTCGGTGTCCACCCTCTCAGCCCGGGCCGCCCGGCACTACATCCTCGAGCTCTCCGTCTTCGCCCGCTTCAACTCGCAGTTTCTTCGCCGTGCTGCCACGTCCGTTGAGGGCTTCGTCTTTGAGCTCGCCCA
>CAZAYE010000237.1:0-5890 GCA_964489255.1 uncultured Enterobacteriaceae bacterium | reverse complement strand
CGGTCGGGCTATTCGGATTGGTCAAAACTACCGCATCATAACTTCTTGAGAGATATCCTTTCAGACGTTCCAGAGAGACAGTGAAAGTCGGAGGACGCAGAAAAAAGTGCCCAATTCGGGCAGAGCTCAAGCGAAACGCAGCCTCGTGCTCGCTAAAGAGCGGAGTGACCAAGAGCACTCGCTGGGTCACCAGGGTACGAGCAAGCAAGAAGATTAACTGGGTTGAACCGTTGCCAACCAGGATTGAACTCGGGTCAAGACTGTGAAACGTGGCAAGCCCAGCTCTCAGGCTTTCTGCGTACGGCTCCGGATAATGCCCAATCCGCGCAAGCGCACGACGGTACGCAATTGCAGCGCGACGAGGCCAGCCTAACGGGTTGATACTCGCGCTGAAGTCGAGCACGCGCTCAGGGATTACGCCTTGAGCACGCGCGAAGGCGTAAATGTTGCCACCGTGGGAAGAGCGTCTTACGTCGAGGGTTCGCAATTGGACGTCCGCCATCAAAAGGCGAGAACTTTTGCTTCGCAATTTACCATCCACATGCTGTAACTATAAAGGTCATTAATGCCAGGATGCTGGCGATATCAAGCAAGACGAGGCTCCGGGGAATGAGAGCCACCTCAAGTGGCTGCCCCGCTTCCCCTAATGTCGGCTTCTCAACCACTACCCCGCAATAGCGACTTGGTCCTCCTAAGCGGACACCTAAAGCTCCAGCCACAGCAGCCTCGGGATACCCTGCGTTGGGGCTTGCATGTTTATGCCCGTCTCGCCAAGTAACGAGCCAGGCTGAGGCTCCATCGTAGGCAAGGCCAAAACGGCTGAGGATCCATGCCGCACTAACCAAACCCAGAGCAGTCAGCCGGGCGGGCACAAAATTGACAAGATCATCCAACCGGGCTGCCGCCTTACCAAAATATTCATAGCGCTCCGTGTGATAACCCAGCATCGAATCTAACGTGTTCACCGCTTTGTACGCGAGTGCCAAGGGAACGCCACCGAGAGCCAAATAAAAAAGTGGGGCGATCACTCCATCGGAACTATTCTCAGCGACGGATTCAAGCGTACCGCGCACGACCTCAGACTCGGACAAATGTTCAGTCTCGCGGCTCACGATCCGCGCAAGCATGGTTCGCGCCTTCTCTAACTCTCCTGCGCAGAGCGGCAGAAAGACTGCATGCGCGTGCTCTTTGAGACTGCGACGCGCCAGACAGAGCGACCCGAGGAGCACGGTCACAGTTTGCTCTATCCACCATGATAGAGTACCGAGAACCTGAAGTAACAACGTCGTAAGCATGAAGGTCGAAAAAACAACTCCTACGACCAAACCCACACCAAGGAAGAAATCCTGTCCAGGGGAAGACGGCTCGTAACGAAGCCACTGCTCGCCTTTTTGGATCACCTTACCAATGAGGCGAATCGGATGTGGTAGCCAGGAGGGGTCGCCAATGAGGGCATCAACAAGAAAGACCAGGACCAGGAGGGCCACGTTTTCCATGGGGACAACGGCACAGGCCACTGGCCTGTGCCACCAGGAAACTAGAGGTCTACCAATAGTGGCGCAGCTGGCTCGGCTGCGCGTGCCCACTGCAGTCCTTCTGCAACCGCCTTGTACACTACCCCCCCTAGCAGTTCGCCAAGTTGCGTATGTTTTCCACAGTAACGATACGCTGGCTCTCCCAGAGGACAACCAATAGCCACACAGTCAGTGCCGGTGCCGGTGGCAAGTGCATCAGATACGGTGCTCTTCACCCCTGCAACAGCGAGGGCGCGGACTTTCGCTTCAGTTACGATAGCGACTGACTCGACCATCGCTTCGATCGTCAGTGGACGGTTTGCCACAACAATGAGGTTAATCGTGCCAAGGCTCTCCGCGTGGGTGGCTGGATCGCCCACAGCCAAGGCGTTGCTCAAGCCGACGGTAGCGAAACATTCGATGGATAACGAGTCTCGTTGTTCAACCTGGCGGACCAGTCGCTCCATCTTGACTCCCGTCATCAAGCCTACGACTGTCGCTTCGAGGCGGAGGCGTTGGACCAACGCTTGGAGGAACACCGCTGGTTCTTGGGCCGGATACTCGTCGGTCCGCACTTGGTGATTCAGAATTGTTCGTGCCGCTACCAAGCCGCCACCCAGTGGCGCCCAGCTGAGCACGCGGTAAGGTTCTGGCAAGACAATAACCAGCGTGCGTTCACGCACGGTTGCGATCCAGGGCAAAGAACAGGACTGAGGACTAAGGGCTGAGGACTGAGTCACTGCGCTTCCCCTTCCTTCCTTACTCATAGCTCAGTCCTCGTTATTCAGTCCTCTTTGACACTCCAGCTTCGGCAAACGTCGCCATCTCATTGAGGAGTCGCACCGCCGATTCTACCAATCCCATCCCCAAAGCCGCACCGGTTCCCTCTCCTAACCGCATGCCCAAATCGAGAAGCGGTTGTACCTGCAGGGCCGCAAGTACTCGATAGTGCCCCTGCTCGGGTGAACGATGCGCGAAAATGAGACGGTCTTTAACCGCAGGATGAAGTGCGCACGCTACCCAGGCACCGGCAGTGGCAATGAACCCATCGATGACCACTGGCACCTGCCTCGCCGCACCAGCAAGGCACACGCCCGTAATGCCAGCGATTTCATATCCACCTAACCGAGCAAGCACGCCGAGCGGATCGGCAGGGTCAGGACAGTTACAGGCCAACGCCTCACGGACAATCTCGACCTTCTTCCGTCTCGTTGTCTCGTCGATCCCCGTACCAAAGCCGGTCAGTTCCTCCGGCGCAATGCCGCTGAAGGCCGCAAGCAACGCCGCAGCGGCAGTAGAGTTGCCGATGCCCATCTCTCCTACCCCCAGCAGTTGCGCTCCGTTACAAATCGCTTCTTCAGCTAAAGAGATGCCAGTTTCCACCGCACGCTGGGCTGCCTCTCGTGACATTGCTGGTCCTCGCGCCAGATTAGCGGTGCCATGGCCAATTTTACGCTGGATCAGTCCTGACAGATGAGGATCGAAATCGTGATCCACCCCCAAATCCACCACGTGTACTGTGATACCAAGCTGGCGGGCCAAGACAGTAATCGCTGCGCCTCCATGCAGGAAGTTATAGACCATTTGGGCGGTAACTGCTCGGGGATAGGCACTCACTCCTGCCGCAGTAACCCCGTGGTCTGCGCAGAACACAAACAAGACTTTGGCATCGACCTGGGGGCGTTCCTGGCCAGAGATGAGAGCGCACCGCAGCGCCAGTTCTTCCAAGCGACCCAGGCTCCCCCGAGGTTTTGTCAGTTGGTCCAGCCGAGCCTGTACTCTCCCGGCCAATGTGAGGTCAAGCGGCCGAATCCGACTCAGGGTCTGTTCCAACACTGCCATGTCCTACCCTTTAATTTTCATCGGTAAGCCCGCAGTCATGAACACCACCTCTTTACAGACCTGCGCGAGACGTTGGTTCACTGCCCCAAGCAAATCGCGGTACTCTCGACCGAGGGGCGCATCGGGGACTACTCCCAGTCCGACTTCATTACTCACCGCAAGAAAATGGAAAGGGAAAAGAGGGATTTCCTCGACCAGTTCGGCGATCTGATTTTCGAGCTCCTCCTTCTGGTCGTTGAGGAGCGCGTTCGATACCCACAGAGTCACACAGTCAAGCACCACCGCCCCGATACTCCCGTCTAGTTCTTTGAGCTGCCACACGACTTCGAGTGGCTCCTCAATTGTTATCCAACGCCGGCTACGACGCTGAGCACGATGGTGGGTGATGCGCTTCTTCATCTCCTCGTCCTTGCCCTCTGCGGTTGCGAGGTAGACAAGTCTGCCTTCCCATTCCTGCGCCCGTTGGAGCGCATAAACACTCTTGCCCGCACGTGCACCACCGAGTACCAGCACGCTCTCTCTAACCAGTTGTGGGCGTGGCATACGACCTCCTTCAAGTGAAGCGTGATGAATGAAGAGTGAAGAATTATGAGTGAGGAGTAAAGAGCCGCCGCCTTCCAGCCGTCCTCTTTTCGCGCTTCATTTTCATGCCTCGGCTCTGTGCCGGCTGCCCTGGCCTCGGGGGCCGAAGTGCCGGATCATGCCGTTAGCGACCCGAGCAGTGCGGGATGCGACGGGCTGGGTAAAACGGCGTATAGTCTCGCTGCTGGGCTCAAAGCCCACGACCAGGTGGCGCGGGATGGTAATGCCGATGAGGCGCTCGATATCGTGCATAAAGTCGAGTTCTTCGGATGACACGAGAGAGATCGCGTCGCCGGTGGCTTCGGCGCGAGCAGTGCGGCCGATACGGTGCACATAGTCCTCCGGGATGTTGGGCATGTCAAAGTTCACCACGTGCGAGATGCCCTCCACATCAAGGCCGCGGGCAGCGATATCCGTCGCCACCAGGACATCGATCCGACCGTTACGAAACCCGTTGAGCGCCTGCGTGCGCGCGTTCTGGCTTTTGTCGCCATGCAGCGCCTCCACCCGGCGGCCGATCCGAGTCAGAGAACGGGCTAGACGCTCGGCTCGTATTTTGGTGCGGGTGAACACCAGGACGTGTTTCATACTGCCGTGCTTCAGCAAGTGGCAAAGTAGGTCGCGTTTTTGGTCTAGCTCCACTGGATAGATCACCTGGCGGACGGTCCTCACTGGAGTGGCTCGGCGGCCGACCTCGATGGTTACTGGCGCTTTGAGCGTCTGGTGGGCCAGAATTTCGATCTCCTGCGGCATGGTCGCCGAAAACAACAGCGTCTGCCGCTCTGTCGGCAACGCCCGCAGAATGCGGCGTACGTCAGGGAGAAAACCCATGTCGAGCATGCGGTCGGCCTCATCAAGCACCAGGACTTCGAGGGCCGAAAAGTTTACGTTGCCACGCTCGAGGTGATCGAGTAGGCGGCCCGGAGTGGCAATCAGCAAATCCACGCCTTGGCGTAACCGTTCCTCTTGCGGTCTCAGACCGACACCTCCGAAAACCGTGGCTGAGCGTACAGGCAGATACTTGCCATAGGTCTGGGCGCTCTCGCCGATCTGTGCAGCTAGTTCGCGGGTTGGGGTCAGTACCAGGGCACGCAAGCGACCCCGCTTGCCTTGGGCGAGACGCTGGAGGATAGGAAGTAAAAATCCAGCAGTCTTTCCAGTCCCAGTTTGCGCGCAGCCAAGCACGTCGGCGCCGCGCAAGACGACCGGAATCGCTTGGGTCTGGATGGGGGTAGGGGTGTTATACTCCGCGTCTTGCACCGCGCGGAGCAGCTCAGGCATGAGCCCGAGGTCAGCAAATGTTGTCAAACAATCGTCTCCTTGTCCGTGACGCCCAGGTACACGGATTGGGTGTGCACGCGGGCCAAAGGCTCGGACGTGCGGGGTTGTAAGAAGAACCTGGGAAACGTGGAACTCAGGTCTGGGCAACCAGAGGGCCCGCTTCTGAGCGGGGCTTCTTGCGAGAGGAAAAGAGGCCTGCCCGCGGTTCGTTGTCTATGATCGTGCTTATACTAACTGAATCCGAGGGGAGAATGCTAGAGGCAAAGATGAAAATTGTATGAAATAAATCTGACAACGCGCTTGCACGTCTCTGGCGAATCGAGTAAGCGCAGAGCATGACGCGCAAGAAAACCACAGCACGAGGGAGCAAACAAGCGCTACGTGAAGAGTCGATTTTGCAGGCCGCAGCCGCCTGCTTTGGAGAGCAGGGATACCGAGCTACCACGCTAGAGACTATTGCTGAACGCCTCGGTATTTCCCGTGTCACCCTCTACCGTTACTGTCCGAGCAAAGAGGAACTCTTAACCCGGGTCTTCGAGCGCTCCATCGCTATTTTTCAGCGTGGCGTGCAACAGATTTGCGCACAAGATGTACCTTCCGAAGAAAAATTGCGACAAATCATCCGTCACCAAATCCGCTTGATGGCAGATCATCGCAATTTTCTTTCGGTT
>CAZAYE010000236.1:0-5891 GCA_964489255.1 uncultured Enterobacteriaceae bacterium | reverse complement strand
GTGGCACGGGCTTCTAGCCCGTGCGCTGGAACAGGCTGGAAGCCTGTTCTACCGGGTCCTGGTCGGAGGTCGCATTACCGATTTCGTTCGTCAAATCTGATTAGGAGGCTATCCTCATGAATGACTTCCTAATGCTGCGGCAAGCTGCCGCACGTTATAGTCAATCATGCTGAGGTAGTCGTCGGTTCCTGGACGCGCGCCCGCCTGGTTAGCCATATGCACAACCTTGGCTCCGCTGTTGTCAGAGACGAACTGGGCGTAGCGCGGATCGTAGTATGCCGCGGCCAGCACGACTTTGATCCCGTCGCGTTTGATAAGGTTGATCACCCCGCTCAAGTGTTGGGTCGTCGGCGGGATACCGGGTTTTGGTTCTAAGTAAGCGACAACCACGAGTCCAAAGCGACGAGCAAAATAAGGCCACATGTTGTGGTCGCTGACCACCTTGGTTCCGTCGTAGGGACGCATCATTCCGAGCCAACCGCCGAGGAGGGGTTCTTCTCCTTGGCTTTTGAGGAAGTCGCTGAGGCGTCCGTGTTCGAAGAGAAGGGCGAGTTTCTCGAATTCGTATTTTTGCGCTAGCGTTTCACCAACCATTGCTGCTCCAAGCCGTTGACGGAAGGCTTCATAACGATCATCAAAGTATTGGCCGCTACCGGGTTGCAGTTCGACAAGCTTCGCTCGTATCAGCCGGGCGACGCGCAGGCCATTCAACGGATCTGATAAATAATGCGGGTTGCCGAAGGGGTGCACATCTCCCATGGAACGGTCCACCGGAGCTGAAGGGATTTCGAGGGGAATAATGGCGGTAGAGGCGTCCAGATAACCCGGCCCACTGGGCAAAATCTTGCCGTTCCGCGCATTCTGCAGCAGTACAGGTGCCCAGCCTACCTCGAGCTCCAAGCCGATCTGAACATAGAGGTCACATGCGCTGAGGATTTTGATGAAACTGGGCTTCGCTTCGACAAAGTGTGGATCTTCTGTCCCTTTCGCAAAGACTGAGACCGAAACTCGATCCCCGCCTATTTCTTTGATTAGGCTGCCTAACTCAGGAACTGTCACGCAGGTGCGCATCTCTTGTGCCGAGACAGTAGGTGTTGTGAGCCCGAATGACGGCAACCAAAGACCCAGGACCAGTCCATATGTTCTCGAATGTTTGCTGAGCATGAGCGTCCTCACTGTCCTTTAGTACGTATGGGCCGCGTGGGCACCGTACATAATTTCGAACCCGAGCCACACCGAGTGGGCGTCCTTCCCACCGGCGAGGTAGCTGGCATAGTCAAAGTTGTATTGCAGGCGGATCCGGGAGTACTCAGTTGGATGCCAAGCCAGCAGAGGCGAAACGCGGTGCCGATCAGAACGGAAGGGGTCATGCTTCCTTCCGCTTCCGCTCTCTCCACTGCCACCGGCGTATTCGTAGCGGAGCCCGGCGGCCCAGCCGTACTGGAAGCCGTAGAGTAGTTGGGTATAGAGTCCCCAATCGTGGAGTGTCCTCCCAGGGAGGGCGATGATCTCATCAGGGTTGCTGTCATCAACGAAGCGGTCGGCTGTGAAGTCACGCTGCATGATTTCTGTTTGCCAGAGGAGAAATGGCCAGCCACGGAAGTTGGTGCTTGGTCGCCACCGCCATTTCATATCCATCCCGTAGATCCAGGTGTCACCGTTTGGCCCTGTGGCATTTGGGCCATACAGCCCGGAAAAACCGATCACGCCGGTGAGTGCGTCAGTCACGTTCCAGGAGTTATTCCAGCGGGTGAGGTACACCAGGTCTTTGAGCTGCCTCACGTCGCGCTCGACGAACGATCGCCCGCCGAGGGGACGCTCTTCGTAGAACTCCTCGCTCGCCAGAAAGCTCGCCATCGTCTCACCATTGGCATTTTGCATGCCGAGGTGTAGCTCGGAGAACCAAGGAGTCGGCATGAGCCAGCCCGCCCTGAAACCCGGACCCCGTATTCCGTCAGGACCAAACAGACGGGTATTGATGATCGGTTGGTCCTGCCAATCCCACTGGTGAGGGTGCCGCGGGTTGATCTGGCCGAACTCTGTAAAAAATTGACCGGCTTCGAGCTGAAGCCCATAGGGAAGTGAGGTGGTGGTGAGAAATGCTTCTTCCAGTTCGAAAATCGATTCGCCTTCGAGAGGATCGATAAAGTAGATGAGATGAGCTTCCCCAGTGAAATATGGGTCCACCGCGCCCATAAGCGACAGTTCAACGTTCTGGACCGTAAAGCCACGCTTGCGCGGGTCGTGCCCGCCACCCTGGAGTGTCTGCAGAACTTCCTCACGCTCAGTCGAACTCCCAGCAGCGATGAGTGTACCCAGCGAGAGGTCAAGCAACCGCAGGTTGGCCCTGCCGATCTGGCGAGACAAGAGGTCCGTGCTCTCCGTTGGCCGTCGTTCTTCTGTCCCTAGTTCTTTCAGGGCTTGGTCGAGGGGGGATTCAAGTCGAGCTTGGAGGGCCGCAGTCTGTTGTTTCTGAGCAGCTTCGACTTGCTGCACTTGTTGTTGGAGCTTTTCGTCACGAGCTGCCGTCTCTTGTTGCATTGACTGAATCGTGTGTTGCAGTTGTTCGACGGTGTGTTGCAGATTCTGGATCTGTTTTTTGAGTGCCTCTACTTCTGCCGAGTCTGCCGCATTGGCTGCAGCTACAGTGAGCAGGCACAGGATGAGAAAAATTGACGTGCGCACAGCGCGCCTCGCTTGACGCATGGCATCCTCCTCCACGAGAGAAGACTACAAATCACCGCTACAGCAGAACGAGCGTGCGAAAGACGCACGGCAGACTGCTGTAGGCAACAGGAAGAGAGGGAACAATAATGGAGTCAGGAAAGAAAGGGAGGAGAACGCGGAGGGCAAGAACGCTGACAACGAACTGTGCACGGCTGTGCACCTGAAGGGAAAGACAAGAAGAGCACGAGCAGCGCTGTGACCAGGATCTGGGTGCTCGTCACCAGCGAGGGATTCACCCTACCAGCGACACAGAGTTGGCACTCTTGCCGCACCCCACCTTGGGCCGGGATAGTGTGGACGTGGGCACTTGCAGCAATCCAGAAAAAGAGCAGGCTTAGCACTCCTGCTAAGGCGGCCCTGCGTTTCCACGAAGATTGGAGCTGCAATTGCCTCACACTTGCCTCAGGTGCTTGGTTTCATACGTAAAGGAGCGCGGTGAGGTTGTCAAGTTTTTCCTCTGTAAGGCAATTGCAGCATACCTCTTGGGCAATGCCGAGGTAGGGGCACGGCATGCCGTGCCCCTACGCAAAGGGGAATCTCTTTGGGTTTTTGCTTCCTTTCCCCAAAAGGTTTCCTGAAAATGCACTAAGGCCCATTGCTTATTCTTATCGCTGTCGCAAGTGCAAGACGAGCGCAAAAACTGTCGGGGCGCTTGCCCCATAATCAAGAGATACGTATCTTGGGCGCCCTCTATGACGGCACTGTGGATCTCTGGGGCGACCTGTGTCATGACCCTGGGCGGTGGACTCCTCGCCCTGCGACTTCAAGCATACCGCGGGCTTGTTTTTGCTTTCTGCGCTGGCGCGCTAGTCGCGGGTGCGTTGATGGACGTTGTTCCTGATGCCTTGCAGTTGCTAGAGTCTACCCAGAGTCGCTTTCATCATCACCATCTTTTGTTGGCCTGTAGCTTCGGGTTTTTGTGTTTCTACCTTTTTGAACATGCGGCTCATCATAGTGAAGCCCAAGACCACCCTTCTCACTACAACCATACCTGCCAGGCCGGGGTGTGGGGAGCGGCTGGCATTGGCGTACACAGCTTTTTTGACGGCATCGCCCTTGGCGGAGCGTTCCAGGCAAACAGTGAGATTGGCTGGATTGTCGCCCTGGCGGTGATGCTTCATAAAGTTGCCGACGGTGCGAGCACGGTTGGAGTCATGCTGGGAACCCAACATACCTCCACAGCCACAGCCGCTGTCCTGTCAGTAACCGCGCTCGCGCCCATTGCCGGCACGCTCGTTCAATCGGCTTTTTCCGTCCCCACGCCGGTGTTAGCCCTCACGCTCGGGTGGTTCTCTGGCGTATTTCTCTACCTGGGAGCAAGCAGCCTGTTGCCGGCGGCCCACGAAGCTGGCCATTCGCGCTGGTTGCCGCTGGCCACGCTGGCCGGGGCGGCGTTTATTTATGCGGCGCAGCTGCTGGCAGAATAGCTCCTGGCGCAGCGTTCAGTGCAGCGCGCAGCGCCCTGGCATGCTGTTGACGTCTACGAAAACAGGTCGAACCGATAAAACACCCCAGACGTAAAATTCCAATCTGAGGTCAGCTGGATTCCATTCACCCGACGATACACCGCGAACTGCACGAGGGTATACACGGCCATGTTGTCGGTCAGGTGGTAACGCGCACCTGGGCTGAGAAAGAGTTCTTCTCTCCCGGTATCTTGTTGTTCGACTCCCGGGGCATGGCCGATGTCGTCACGGTCCCGATAGTGGAAATTGATCTGGGCGAGGAGATCGAGCTTGCGGAAGAGTGGATAGGCCAGACCAACGTTCAAGAACATTTCTCCGCCCGGCTCATAGCCGAACTTGCCCACGCCGATGGGGAACCGGCCGAGCACAGACGCAAACACCGGGGCTAGAGCGACCTGCTTCTGCAGGGTGGAGACCGCAAAGTTCTTCACCAAGGAAAACCCCACGATGCCATCCCAGGAGCCGGTGCCAGGCTGCAGAGTGAGTTCGGCTTTTTCTCCTTCATCATTCCGCACGCCCGTCCGACCAGTCGGCAGCTTCATCCCCGCGATGAGCGAGAAGGAAGGACTATAGGGGGTCGTTTGTTGCAGGAGCTGGTAGCGGGCTGTTACCTGCATGTCGCCAAACTCCTGGTAACGCCAGCGGTTGGGCACGCGGACGAGTTCGGTGTCATCGAACGGGTCACCAATGACTTCATGTTCCTCGTTATCGACGTGTCGATGAAGCCGATCGAGGAATGGTAGTAGCAACCCTATCGTGAGGCGTGGCGTGATGCCGTAGTCGAGCGTGAGCTTATACGTATGATTGCGGGTGGATATCTCGTCGTGGTGACGTGGTACCTCTCCCACCCGGGCGCGGTCGGTGCCGATGAACGGCCGGTCTTGATCAATGAACTCATACACGAAGTTGAGGTATAACTGCCCGCCGCCCAGAGGATTTTCCACAATAGAGGACGTTTCAATCGGACAGAACGCTTGTCCGCAGGAAGCGAAGAGATATGGCGGTCGGACAACCAGAGCACTCAGCACGAGTGCGCCGAGCATGAAGATCTTATCCTTCATAGGCGAGTCTCCTTCTGTGATTCTGGATGAGCCGATGGCATGAGGAGAGATGCGGACGGACACATCCCTCCCGCTTCATCCGAGAACGCCGCGATGAAAAGCTCGATTCAGGTAAGTACTGCTATAAGCGCGCGGGTGGAGGACGGTCAGGGGGCGGGAAAGATAAATCGAGTACTGAAAGGGATGCCTCTTCTGGAGGCGGGCCGACAGGGGGTAAGCTGAACACGTAAGAAGCCGGAGCAGAGAGAAACTTCGCTAGGGAAGGGATCTCTCCGTTTTGGCCGTCGTGACGCAAGCACCCATCTGGGCACAGCGTGATCTGGCCTGCGCTTTTCCCTTGCGTGGTGTGGCAGTCGTGCCCGTGGTGCGAGAGAGGACACGAGGTGCCCGGTTTCATAGCGGCGGGCGTGCTGAGTTTGGCACATCGGGTGCAACGGAACTCTGGCGGCAGAGCCAGACTCGCTCCAGCAAACAGATAGCCAAGAAGAACGGCAACCGTGCCAAGGCGGAGCAGAGCTCTGGATTTGCCGAGAGCGCCCATGTTGGGTTGCTTCCTACCGTGCTGCTGCTGGAGATGCAAGCCCCTAGTGCATTTTCAGGAAACCTTTTGGGGAAAGGAAGCAAAAACCCAAAGAGA
>CAZAYE010000235.1:0-5898 GCA_964489255.1 uncultured Enterobacteriaceae bacterium | reverse complement strand
CGGATGAGTCGAAGATTCTTCACGCAGTTCGTGAAACGCTTGCTCGGCTGGACTCGGACTGCCTTGTTCTGCCTGAATCAGCCTTCGCATGACGGCGCGATTGCGACCACGGTCCGTAGGCCGTCCTCCAGGAGCAAATCGGATTAATATGCGGAAAGTCAATACAGCATTACGGAACACAGGTAGTCGGCCTCCGACGCTGAGGGCTATTAATGCCAGGAACGCCTACGATGCGAATATCAATGACATCCTTCGGGCGTCCGCTCTGGTGTTTGCCGAGAAAACCTACGGCTTGGCCACGCTGCGTGATATCGCCGAACGTGCGAAGATCACCGTTCCACGCATCTATTATTATTTGCGCAACAAGGAAGAGCTGCTCTATCTGATTGCCAGGCAGGCATACCAGGATTTGCTGAGCGGTCTTGAAGAGCGCATTCATGGAATCAAGAGCGCTGAGGATCGCTTAAGGGCGTTCATTAACAATCACCTCGAATATCGGTCCGCTCATCCCGCGGAAGTCAGGGTTCTTATCCGCGAGGCAGAGACCCTGACAGGCGAGTACCACGACGAAATTGAAGCGCTCAAGCGCGAATATCGCGGCATTCTGCGTAAAATACTCAGGGAGATTGCGGCCGAACGTGGTAGCCCCCTCGACGCTCAAGACACTCGTCTTTTGACCATACTGTTGGTGAACGGGCTGGCTGGAACACACCCCGAGCCTGACCCTGCGCGTGCTCCTGAACAACAGCGGCGGATGGCGGACACGATCTTCCGTATGGCCATGGGAGGCTTGAACACGAGCAATACGCCAGCCAGCCGAGCAGGAGACCGAGATCAATGAGGAACTGCTCACACCTCCAGGTTTGCCGCACTGCGTCTGGGGCTCAGATGAGTCCACCGTCAGCCGCATCCGTTGATGTCACACAGGTCAGAACCCAACGGTGCTTCTGAGGTGAGGGACAGAAAGGAGAACACCCTGATGCTTCCATTGGCAGGCATTCGCGTGCTCGATATTGCCAGCATGATGGCCGGGCCGTATGGCGCGACCCTCCTCGGCGACATGGGGGCGGATGTCATCAAAATTGAACCGCCGTACGGCGATGACTCCCGCGCCATCGGCCCAGGAGTAGAAAACGATGGAGGATTTTTTGTCGGCATCAATCGCAGTAAACGGGGCATCGTCCTCGACCTCACCAAGCCGGAGGGGCGGGCGCTCTATTTCCGCTTGGTGAAAACCGCCGACGTGGTCATCGAGAATCTGCGTCCACACGCAAAGGCCGCCCTGGGGCTGTCGTACGAAGAAACGCGTAAACATAATGCCAACATCATCTGCATTGCGGTCAGCGCCTTCGGGCAGGACGGGCCGTATGCGGGACGACCCGGAGTCGATCCGATGGCGCAGGCGCTCTCCGGCTTCATGAGTTTTACCGGCGAGCGCGACGGCGGCCCGCTCAAAACTGGACCGGCCATTGCTGACGCTACCTGCGCCAATCTAGTGGCCTTTGCCGCCATGATGGGGCTGTGGGTGCGCGCACAGCAAGGGATCGGCCAACAAATTGAAGTCTGTCTTCTGGATGGCATGATCCACGTCCAGCCCACCCAGCTGGGGCAGTTGTTCCTTCTCAACTACCTCCAACCGCGCGTCGGTAATGCGAGCGCGTTCACGGCGCCGTCAATGACATCCCGGCGGTTTTTTCTGATCCGCAGGTGCAGGCGCGCGCCATGATCGTGCCGGTGACCCATCCCACCATCGAAACGCTGCCGCTGCCCGGCCAGCCGATCAAGTTGAGTCGGACGCCAGCCCGGGCCGGTGGCGAACTCGCCGAGCCCGGCCAGCATAACGGCGATGTCTACGGTACACTGCTTGGCGTCAATCCGACGCAGCTCGCGACATGGGCAACCACAGGAGTGATTTGAAAGAAACGGAGATGCACTGGCGCACTGCATGACAGAGGAAAGGTATGAGCACCAAGCCACAGCACTCCCCGCCGTCAGATCCCAGCACAGCGGCAGAGTGGATCGAATTCTACTATCAGCAAGGGTGGAGTGATGGACTGCCGCTCGTGCCGCCCACGGAAGCATCCGTCCGCACCATGCTCGCTGCTGGCGGCGTGACAGCAGAGGATATCCTCGGCGTGATTGACGAACGCAATGCGATCATCCCGGCGGAAAAGGTGGCGATCAATGCCGTGATGGCGGGCTGCCTCCCAGAATATTTTCCCGTCGTGCTGGCGGCCGTCCAGGCGCTCTGTCACCCGGATTTTCATTACCATAATCCCGCCACCAGTACGGGCGGGTCAGGCCTCGTCGTGATCGTGAACGGTCCTCTTGGTCCAGCGTTAGGGATTAATGCGACGAACAATGTGTTTGGTCCCGGGGTGCGAGCCAACGCCACCATTGGGCGCGCGCTGCGTCTCGTGATGATGAACGTGCTCAATACACGACCAGGCTTCTTGGACAAAGCGACCCTGGGCACGCCCGCCAAGTACACGTGCTGCTTTGCCGAGAATGAAGTGGACCATCCGTGGACGCCGCTCCATGTCGCGCGTGGGTTTCGTCCGGCAGACAGCACGGTCACCCTGTACGCCTCGAATACCCTCATGGGCGTGTATAACCAACTGGCCAGGACGCCGGAGCCGTTGTTGCTGGAATTTGCCGACGCCATCTGTAATCTGGCGACGCCGAACATCTACGGGTTTAATGAAACCTTGATCGTGCTGGCCGGAGAACATGCCGAGATAGTGCGCCGGAGCGGCTGGGGCCGACGGCAAGTGCAAGAATTCGTCATGCAGCACGCCCGGCGGACCGTGGCCGATTTTAAACGCGCGGCGCGGCGATTACGTCCAAAAGTTCCTGTAAACGTTCTGGTGACGAAATCGTAAGCTATTGAAAAGAATAATCTTTCACGATTCGTGCGTCGAAGTTTACAGGAATGGGCGGGCGTCATCCGGCGCGGCTCCCCGGGGCCATCGCTGGCGCGCAAGGCGGGAGTTGGTCCGCTTGTCTGCCAGGCTGGGACAACAAATGGACGCGGAGTATCACCATACCAATCCGGACAGGAGGACAGTCATGAACCGAACCGTCTTCGATCCCACCGTGCCCCCGACGCCGGCATCGGGGGCCTTCAACTACGCCCCACGTCCCACCTCGCTCACGGGACTCCACGTGGGGTTGGTGGAGAATACCAAATTTAATTCCGAGGTGATCCTGCGCAAAATCGCCGAGCGCCTCGCGGCACGGTATCAGGTCACCCTGACTCATCTCGATCGCAAAAAGTCTCCCGGCCACAGCGTGACGCCGGAAGTGATTACCTGTTTCCAACACCAGGCAGATTTCGTGCTGGCCGGGGTAGGCGATTGAGGATCGTGTAGTTCGGGCAGTGTGCTCGACAGCATCAAGTTAGAAAAAGCGGGACTCCCGGCGGTCGCGATTGTGACGACGCCGTTTATCGCCACCGCGCGGGCGATGGCGACGAATTGGGGTGCGCCTTCTTATGAGTTTGTGGTCACGTCGCATCCTATTGCCAACCTGAGTGAAACCGAACTCGAGGCCAAGGCGGATGAACTGACCACCCAGGTCGTCCGTTTCCTCCTGAGGGAGTGACGCGCCCGAAAGCATCATCGCACCAAGGAGAGAAGATGGCGGCAGAACTGATTCTTCACCACTACGACTTCTCCAATTATTCCGAGAAGGTCCGCCTGGTCCTGGGGCTCAAGGGCCTGTCCTGGCGGTCGGTCGACATTCCGCCGGTCCTGCCCAAACCGGATTACCTGCCCCTCACCGGGGGCTACCGCCGCGCCCCCGCTCTCCAGATCGGGGCCGATGTCTTTTGTGACACGAAACGGATCAGCGAAGAACTTGAGCGCCGCTTTCCCGAGCCGTCGATCTACCCGGGACCCGATGTCGCCGCCCAGCGCACCGTTCTGGCCGGGCTGGAATACTGGACGGACTCCGCCTTCACTCGCAATGCCATCAATTACATTTCCTGCATGCACGCTGAGGCCCCTCGCTTCACTCCAGAATTCCTCGCCGATCGCGCCGCCCTCCTGCACAAGCCAGAACCTGGCCTTGCCCACCGGCGTGCGGCGGCTACCAAGAACTTAGCCCAGTTGCGCCCGCAGCTCAGTTGGATTAGCGAGGTGTTCAGCGATGGACGGCCATACGTTTGGGGCGAGACCATGTCTCTGGCCGACTGTGTGATCTACCACCCGCTCTGGGTCATGGACCAGCTCGCGGGCGAGCGCGGAGAAACCGATGAGCAGCGTGGAGAACAAAAAACTCATCCAGGACGCCTTTACGGCCTGGGCCAACGGCGACGGCATGGCGTTCTTCAATCTCTTGGCGGACAATGCCACCTGGACGGTGATAGGGAACTGCCCCATTTCGGGGACCTACGTCGGCCGACAACAGTTAGTCGAGGAGGCGCTCTCACCCCAACGTGAGAAACTTGCCGGCCCTCCAACCCCGACAATAATAAACATAATCGCTGAGGGAGACACGGTTGTCATTCAGTGGGTCGGCAAAGGAACGACCAAAACCGGTCAGCCGTATAACAACAGCTACTGCTACGTCGTACAGATGGAAAATGGAAAAATTACCCGAGGGACAGCGTATCTCGATACCGAGTTGGTACGTTCGATCTGGTAGCGCATTCGTGTCTCTCGCAGCCTAAGGAAGCGAGGTTGTCATGGCCAGCAGCCCTTCGACTCTACTTCGTGACGCTCAGGACAGGCTTCGCGACCAAGCAATCTCTGTGTTCGGGTTGTGCTATTCTGGGAATGCTGCACTCTTAGAGACGTTTTTTTCACGGTTACTCTAGGAACCTCAATTTGTCCCGCAGCAAGCGAATTCGTTGCAGACAGGTCTCCGGCGTACCAAACACGTGAGGATTGATAATGTTCTCAGTCAAAACCTCAGGATCCAGCTGCTTCAGCATCTCGCCCAGCTTACTATAGTGCTCGTAGCCTCTGACGCCGCGATGGTCACCCCGCGAGATCCCATAGTGCTGGTCAGCCATCTGCCAGTGACCCCCGATGTACTTGCGGGCCAGAGCCTTCGTTTCCGCTTCGGTATCCCCAATGATGACCCGGGCTGCGACTACCGGTGGGATAGGCTGCTGCCCCGTCAAGTCACGGTAGAAGGCGTTGTAGCGCTCGATCTCGGCTACTGTGGCGTCCCACTCACGCTGCAGAATAGAGAGCACGCCAATCCCCAGTTTGGCCATGATCTCTGCTGACTCGGGGCTGATCGCCGCGCCATAGAGGCGGCCGCGAAAATCGGCATAGGGCCGTGGGCGGATGCTCATCTCAGGAATATGGAAGTATTTGCCGTGATGAGAGAAGCGTTCGTTCTTAAGCGCCTTCACTACGACTTCTGCCGCCTCGATAACCGCTCACGGGCCTCGTCCATGGGGATGCGGAATCCATCATACTCCAGCTTGGCGGCGCCCCGCCCAAACCCGACGAGCAGCCGCCCTCTAGAGAGGATGTCGACCATGGCGATCTGCTCCGCCACCCGCACCGGATCATGCCAGGGCAGCACAATGACCCCCGTGCCCAACTGAATCCGCGAGGTGCGCCCGGCCATATAGGTCAAAAACTGCACCACATCGGGGATCATGGCGTAGTTATCGAAATGATGCTCCACCGCCCACAGGGAGTCGAACCCCAGTGGCTCGGCCAGGTCCGCCAGTCGGCACTCCTCCCAATACAGATGGTGATCCGCCTGAGAGTTACTGGGATGGTTCTGCATGGCCACAAACATACCGACTTTCATCGTTGCCTCCTTCTCGCTGTTTGCTCGTTCTCGTCTTACCGGCACCGCGGGATCACTTCCTTGGCGAACAGTTCCATCGCGCGCCGGACTGCAGCATGGTCGATCAACCCCCCCTGGTTGAAG
>CAZAYE010000234.1:0-5909 GCA_964489255.1 uncultured Enterobacteriaceae bacterium | reverse complement strand
CACGCGTAAGATCGTCGGCAGCGTCAGATGTGTATAAGAGACAGCATCAAATAGTACACAAAGCCAGCGATTCACCAGCTTACACTCGAATCCATCATACTCGGTGTAGTGCCGACCTTTTTGATAATAGCCTTCACACTTCCATCCACCCCGAGTCGAGCGGTGTCGATACGATGGCGAGCGCGCCGGTAGAGCGGTTCACGTTCGGCCAACAAGCGTCGGAGTTCAGCTTTTGCCGCCGGACGACCAGCCATCGGCCGCGGATCACCCTGTCGCACGACCCGATTCCAATGCTCCTCAGCACTGGTCTTGAGCCAGACGGTGATCGTGTGGGCCTCGAGGAGTTTGTGAGCTTCCGGGTTGGTGACAATCCCTCCTCCAGTTGCCAGTACGGCTCCTGTCGACTCTCGCAGGAGTCGCCGCAGGGCTTCTACTTCCAGGCGGCGATAGTACTCCTCGCCGTGGAAGGCGAAGATCTCTGCAAGGGAGAGGCCGGCTTCTGCTTCAATGAGCCGATCCAGTTCGAAGAATGGCAGGTTGAGGCGGGTTGCGAGGCGCGTACCAATCGTGCTCTTCCCAGCGCCGCGGATACCAAGCAGAGCAATGATGAGGGATCGCTTGTGTTGCTTGCGGCTCGCTTCCTCTACTGCAGTGAGGAGTGCTCCAGCCGGCTTTCCGAGCGCCTCGGCCACACGTACCAAACGAAGGAGCGAGATGTTGGCGCGACCTGCCTGCAACTCAGTTACAAACCGTGTCGATAGCTGGCTCCGTTTGGCAAGTTGTTCAAGCGAGAAACCCTGCTGTTCACGCAGGGCCCGGATCTGCCTGCCAAGGTGTTTCAGAATCTGGTCCACGCATAGGCAATATATTGCTATGTTGTATATTTTGCAAGCAATATTTTGCTTGACAAATTCTTTGGGCATGCTAGAAGGGCTCACATGCAGCCCATTCACTTTATGGTGGATCCTTCTTCTTACCGGCACTGGAGCCTCGATATTCGTGGCGAGGTAGCCGCGCTGGCGATGAATGTCCAGGAGGATGGCGGGCTCGACGACGGATACACATTGAAGCTCAACTCCTATGACCTTGGCGTGGACATCGAGCTGGCGGATGCCGTGCAGCGCCTCCGCTTCTCTCATCCCGAGGTGCGGGTATTGGTGATCACGTCGCTCCGTGAGCGGATCTTTTGCGCCGGTGCTAATATCATGATGCTGGGGCAGAGTTCGCATCCCTTTAAGGTAAACTTCTGCAAATTTACCAACGAGACGCGTCTCGCCCTCGAGGACCTGAGCGCCCATTCCGGTGTCAAGACGCTGTGCGCGCTGAATGGCACCGCGTCTGGAGGTGGTTACGAACTCGCGCTCGCGTGCGATCAGATCCTGCTCGTTGACGACGGCAGTTCGGCAGTGTCGCTGCCTGAGGTTCCGCTGCTTGGCGTGTTGCCAGGCACGGGTGGGCTCACCCGGCTGGTTGACAAGCGCAAGGTACGCCGAGACCTCGCTGATTTCTTCTCGACCACTGCTGAAGGGGTACGCGGGCGGCGAGCAGTTGAGTGGAACCTGGTTGACGAGGTTGTGCCGCGGACCCATTTCGAGGCGCGAGTGCGAGAGAAAGCCACCGAACTCGCACGCGCAAGCGACCGGCCCCCAGGCACAGTGGGAATTGAGCTCGAACCGCTTGTCCGACGGGAGCTCGCGGAGGCGATCGAGTATCGCTACGTCCGCCTCGCGCTCGATCGTGACCAGCGCGTCGCCACTCTCACCATCAGGGCTCCGGACACCCCTCAGCCGCAAGATCCCGCAGGCTTCGTCCGCGCTGGGTCATCTGCGTGGGCGCTGCAAGCGTGGCGTGAGCTTGACGACGCATTACTCCATCTCCGTTTCAATGAACTGACGATCGGAGTTGTGGTGATAAAAACCGCGGGAGATCCGCAGGCGGTGCTCGCTGTGGACCAGGCAGTTGCTCGTCACCAAGACGATTGGCTCGTCCGCGAGATCCTGCTCCACCAGAAGCGAGTGCTCAAGCGGCTGGATCTCACGGCCCGCACGGTATTTGCCTTGATTGAGCCATCTTCTGCCTTCGCGGGCTCGTTCTTCGAACTGGCGCTGGCGGCGGACCGCTCCTATATGTTAAATGCGGCGGACGAGGAGACCACCGTTGCCCTCTCGTCCCTCAATCGTGGGCTCTTACCGATGAGTTCAGGGCTCTCGCGTCTCGAGGTTCGCTTTCTGGGTGAGCCGAGTCAGCTTGAGCGCGTGCTTGCCCATCTGGGCGCCTTCACTGCCGAAGAAGCGCTCGAGGCCGGACTCGTGACCTTCGGTCCTGACGAAATCGATTGGGAAGATGAGGTGCGACTCGCCATTGAAGAGCGCGCGGCGATGAATCCGGATGCGTTGACTGGCATGGAGGCGAACCTCCGCTTCGCCGGTCCCGAAACCCTCGAGACCAAGATCTTTGGCCGGCTCTCCGCCTGGCAAAATTGGATCTTCACGCGGAAAAACGCCACCGGCGAAAAAGGAGCGCTCACGGTGTATGGGAAAACCGGTGCGCGCCCGGAGTTCGACTTGACCAGAACCTAACAGGGATGGCTCATGTTCAGAAATTGTGCACCGGTTTACTACTGTCTGCCGAGCGAGCCCCCTCACCCTCACCCTCTCCCCCGTTGACGGGGGAGAGGGCAGCAGACGCGTAAGCGGCTGCGGGTGAGGGGGACCCCAGGTGCGCACAAAATTTGGACATGGGTCATAGGGATTATCACTATGAGTATCGTCAATCTGCATGACAAGATCCCCAACAACGTTGCCCTGTCGTCCGACAAGCGGCTGCAAAGGGCGCTGGAGAAATGGCAGCCTGAGTTTATCTCCTGGTGGAAGGATGTGGGGCCGGTGGGATTTCAAGCCTCAGATGTTTACTTGCGCACCGCCGTTTCCGTAGAGGCAAGCGGATGGGCCCACTTCGATTATGTGCGAATGCCAGAGTATCGCTGGGGCATCTTTCTCGAAAACCCCGAGCCCAATCGCCAGATCGGCTTTGGCGATCACTACGGTGAGCCCGTGTGGCAGGAGGTGCCGGGGGAACACCGGAACGCCCTCCGACGCCTAGTTGTGACCCAAGGGGATACGGAGCCAGCCTCGGTCGAACAGCAACGCCGACTCGGTCTCTCCTGCCCCTCGCTCTATGACCTGCGCAATCTTTTTCAGGTGAACGTCGAGGAGGGGCGGCATCTCTGGGCGATGGTATATCTGCTCCATCGCTACTTCGGTCGCGATGGACGGGAAGAAGCCGAAGAATTGCTCCAACGGCGCTCCGGCGACGCGGACAAGCCCCGCATTCTCCAGGCATTCAACCAACCTATCGCCGATTGGCTGTCCTTCTATATGTTTACCACCTTCACTGATCGTGATGGAAAATTTCAGCTCCTGGCTCTCGCTGAATCGGGTTTCGACCCGCTGGCGCGAACCTGCCGGTTCATGCTGACCGAGGAAGCGCATCACATGTTTGTTGGTGAGATGGGCGTCGGCCGGGTCGTCCAACGGTCTGTCGAACTCATGAAAGAGGGGAAAGACCCTCGTGCGTGTGGAGCGATCGATATCCCGAGGATCCAGCGCTACTTGAACCTCTGGTACTCTGTTTCTCTGGACCTGTTCGGCTCCGAGATCTCAACGAACGCGGCCAATTATTTCGCCGCCGGTCTCAAAGGCCGACCGAAGGAAGAGGAAAAATTTACCGACCACCTGCTCCGAGAGGGGACGAGCCCAGTCGAGGTGTATGAGGACGGAAAGCTGACAAAAAAAGAAGTGCCGCCGCGACTGGCGATCAACCAGACCGTGCGCGAAGCGTATACCGCCGACTGCCAGAAAGCCGTCGAGCGGTGGAACCGGTATCTCGAAGGAACCGGGATCAAGCTCACACTGCCATCGGTTCGTTTCCACCGCAACCTCGGAACCTACGCGGGTGCGTGTTTCGATCCTGCAGGAAATCCGATAAGTGGAGAGGAGTTCGAGAGGCGCCGGTACGAGTTCCTCCCCTCGGCCTCCGAGCAAGAGTATGTGTGCTCCCTGATGGCCCGTCCTGTGCTCGAGCCGGGTCACTTTGCCAATTGGATTGCTCCGCCGGCTCGCGGAATCGATGGCAAACCTGTGGACTTCGCATACGTTCGTTATAACGAGGAGGCATAAGCCTAAAATTCCTCTGAAGGCTATGCCGTAGCTTGCTCGACGGTGTCAAGGATTCGCTTGCTTCTTTCTGACCGGACTGCTAGCTGGGGAAACAACACTCAGTTGATAGGAGGTGCACCATGCCCGCGCGTAAACCTGAAGACTGCGATACCCTTTTGGTCGAGGCGATCAACAAAGGCGATCTAGAAGCAGCCTTGGCCCTCTACGAGCCGAACGCGAGCTTTGTCCAGGATTCGGGTCAGGTAATCACGGGCCTGGCGGCGATCCGCGAGGTCATGCAAGGCTTCCTAGCGCTCAAGCCAAAGTTCACGATTACAGTGAAAGCCGTGCAAAGCGGGGATGGGGACCTGGCGCTGTTGCGAGCGCAGTGGGGTCTCACCGGCACTGGACCTGACGGCAAACCTCTGACGATGTCCGGCAACAGCACCGAGGTGGTGCGTCGCCAGAGCGATGGGACGTGGCGCTTTGTGATCGACAATCCTCGCGGGGCAGACTGAGCAAACCGCATACTACCGATGCGTTGCCTGGAGCCTCGTAGGCTGGAATGAGTGCAACGAATTCCAGCGTTGGGTTTCGCGCGGCTCAACCCAGCCTACTTTACTTTACTCTCATGTAGGGCGCATGAACTGCACCATTCTATTGGTGCGCGAAGCGCACCCTACTCAACGGCAAAACGAAAGATCCTCGCTGCATTGTCGCACGTCAGCTTGCGGCGATCTTCGGCGGGAACGTCGGCGAACATGCGGTCCAGGAACTCCCTTCTTTCAGAAGGCCTTTACGGTAACGTCTCTCTGTCTCATTAAGAATTAGGAAGAGAGAAGAGAATGAAAGTTGCCGCCGGTCGTAGCTTTTTTGAACGCGTTCGTATCGAGGCAAGCGCGATCGTGCCCGATCTGCGATGGACGTTAGCCGATGCAAATGGCTCCTGGTCGGAGTCTCCTGAGGCTTGCGATCTGGTGGTCCTGGCCGGCGACACCTATACGAGCGCATTTGTAGAGGCGATCCTGAAACTACCGGCGATCCGCTGGGCACATACCGAGGACGCCGGCACAGACGGTCTTTTCTATGACACCATGCGTACCAGAGGAGTGCTTGTGACTCACAGCCCTGGCGCTAATGCTGCTGAAGTTGCTGAGTTCGCGCTTGGCTGCATGCTCTGGTCCGCCAAACGGCTCGGCGAGTTCCGCGACCACCAACGCGCTCATCGCTGGCAGCTTCTCGCTCTCGATAGTCTCAGTGACAAGACTGTCCTCGTTGTTGGACTCGGAGCCATTGGGACGCGGGTTGCTGCCCTCGCCAAGGCGTTTGGTATGCGGGTGCTGGGTATCCGCCATTCCACCGCTGCGGTCGCGCCCATTGATGAGCAAGGAACTCTCGCGGATCTTTCTCGTTTCTTGCCTGCCGCTGATTTCGTCGTACTTGCCCTGCCTTTCACCGAGGAGAACCGCGGGCTTATTGGCAAGTCAGCGCTCGCATTGATGAAGAAGACGGCCACGCTGATCAATGTTGCCAGAGGTGCGCTCGTAGACGTAGCGGCATTGAAGGAGGTCTTACAAGCAGGCCAGTTGCGGCATGCGTGTCTTGACGTCCTCCCTACTGAGCCCTGGCCAACGGATGATGACCTCTGGGACGTGTCGCGTCTGTTACTGACGCCACACAATGCCTGGTCCTCCCCGCTGTATTTGCCTCGTGTAGCGAGTCTGTGGCTGGAGAACCTCCGTCGCTATGTAT
>CAZAYE010000233.1:0-5918 GCA_964489255.1 uncultured Enterobacteriaceae bacterium | reverse complement strand
ACTTCGCTGGAGTACAACTTAGCAATTGACGCTTCGACTCGTGCATCTTCACCACGATCGGCTTTCCAGGCGCCCTCCCAGATCAACCAACGCGTGGCGCGCAACTCGACTTCGGCATCGGCGAGCATCCATTGGATCGCCTGGCGTTGACTGAGTAGCACCCCAAAAGTCTGTCGTTGTTTGGCGTGGGCGATCGCCAGGCGATGCGCTGCCACTGCCACGCCCAGGTTACAAGCAGAATAAGGGAAGCGCTGGCGCGTGAGCAGGTCTAGGCACAGCTCTAAGCCATCACCTTCTTGGCCAATCATGTTCTCGGCCGGAAGTTGGCAGTCTTCGAAGGCGACTTCGTTAGGGAGAGAAACCGTGCGAATCGTGCGGATTGGTCGGGCAGTAAATCCTGGCGTGCCCTTGTCGATGATAAAACAACTGATACCTTTCCTGCCTTTGCTCGGGTCAGTGCGGACGAACACTACTCCCCATTCGGCTTCGTGAGCGTGCGAAATGAAGATCTTCGTTCCGTTCAGAACCCAGTAGTCTCCTTGTTTCACCCCACGGCACTGAATAGCGCCAGCAGGGTCCGAACCGCCGCTCGGTTCAGTGATGGCGAAAAAGGTGTAGAGCCCATCACGCAAAGTTGGCACGGCGTATTTCTGGATCTGCTCCTCGGTGCCGCCATAGATCACCGGCGGTGGATAGCGTCCGAACACACCACCACCGGCATTGTACAGGCCCATGCGGTGTTGCGACATTTGTTCGAGCAGTATCGACATGCCGAAGGTATTCAGCCCGCCACCTCCGTATTGCTCCGGAGCGCCAAGACACCACAGCCCTGCCGCTTTGGTCTTGGCCATAAGCCGGTGGTAATCTTCTTCGGGAAGGTCAGGGGCGTCTGGGTCAAGCCGTTGTTCGAGAGGAATGATTTCCTCACGGATGAAACGACGGACTTGATCTCGTAAGAGTGCCAGTTCTGAGGGGAGGGTGTAGCCGGGGAAAGAGTCCATAGTTGCCTCGGTATTCGTTCGTGTTCGTGCTTCGACAAGCCTGTCCTGAGCGAAGTCGAAGGGCTCGACACAAACGGTTGTTACACAGAGAAAGGGCGCACGCCGTGCGCCCCTACTGACTACTGGCTACTGACTACTTTTCCTAAACTTCGGCAACGTCACTTCCGGTGTGACATCGTCGAACACCACCTCGATCGGTAAGCCAAGGCGCAATTCGTCAGGTGGGACGTCGGTGAGCCAACTCACTAATCGCACGCCTTCGTCCATCTCGACGACCACCGGGCTATAGGGAACAAGATCGGCGAACTGGGGCAGCATCGGCTGCATCGCCGTCGTCCAGGAGAACACTTGGCCTTTCCCTGACGATTTCGCCCATTCCCAATCGAACGAGCCGCATTTGGCGCACATGTCACGTGGGACGTGACGCCAGGTGCCGCAGTTGGTACAGCGCTGAAAGCGCAGTTCATGTTTCTTACAGTATTCGTAGAATTCTCCGGCCATGCCGCGCCGACGCGGCAGCGGCCGTTTGTATGCTGTTTCTGCCATCGCTTTCTACCTCCGCAGAATTGCCAGACTGCCGTCGCCAAAATCGCCCCAGCCGGTTACCAGACCGACCTGGGCATCTTTCACTTGCCGCTCACCAGCTTCATGCCGCAACTGTCGTGTGGCCTCAACAACATGGTTCATGCCCCAGACATGCGCTTCAGAGTGCAAACCGCCATGCGTGTTGAGTGGCAACTCGCCGCCGAGTTCCAAGCGTCCACCTTTGACAAAGTCAGCGATCTCACCCCGTTGGCAAAACCCCAAGGCTTCGAGCTGCAGCAGCACAACGTAAGTGAAGCAATCGTAGATCTCAATGAAATCAAGGTCCTTGAGGGTCACCTCAGCCATTTGCAATGCCTTTGGCGCGGCAAAGCTGAGGCCAATAACGAATGGGTCGGGCCGGGCCGGAATATCGTCGGCTGGGTAGGGGTGGCCTTCGGCGATACCGGAGATGTAAATGGGTGTGTGCTGCAGATCTTTTGCGCGCTCTGGAGAGGTGACGACAACCGCTGCGGCTCCATCGGTTTCTAAGCAGCAATCGAACAGCCGAAACGGTTTCGCGACCCAGCGGGCATTGAGATAATCCTCCATAGTTAATGGCCGGCCCCGCATGTACGCTTTCTCGTTCAACTGGGCATGTTTGCGTGAAGCCACGGCGACTGCACCCATCGCTTCGTCGGGAACATGGTACATTTCCTTGTGGCGCGTAGCGATCCACGCATACCATTGTACTGGCACAGAAGCGCCATAGGGCAGATAGTATTCGCCGATCGTCGTGCCCAAGGCTCCGGGGGCACCGCCACCGCCTCCTTCGCCGCTGCCCAGGTTACGCACGCGCATGGCCGAGTAGCCATTCCACCCGAGGGGAACGAGAACATTGCGGGCTACGCCGCAGGCTACGGCCATGGCTGCGCTCTGCAGCGATGTCACTGGGCTGGCCCCGCCCATGTGCACGGTGACAGAGTAACGCAGGTCTTCGACGCCAAGGTTGGCGGCGAAGTGTTCAGCCGTCGCAGGCAGCGGCGGCGGGATGATGCCGTCGATGTCGTGTGGAGTGAGCCCAGCGTCGGTGATCGCCTTCATTGAAGCTTCGAGCATCAACGCCAAGTCGGTCTTGCCCGAGCCGCGCGTGTAGGCAGTTTCGCCGACACCCACGATACAGGCTTGGTCTTTGAGTGAATACATAGAGCCCTCCTTCATCGCATCTGCTAACCGCGCGGATGGTATACCGGAGAGAGGCGGATTGTAAAGTTCCGAACCGGTTTTGACTCCTCATTGCCTGATTGTTAGGGTTACATATCCGTACGGCGCCCCACTCGCGTGATAAAAAAGGGGGCGACAGAGAGGATGTTGTGGCATGAAGATTCGTGACTTGTTTCGCTCCCAAGCCCAAACATTTTCCTTCGAGTTTTTTCCACCTAAAACCAAGGAAGATGCAGACGAGCTGTTCGCCAGAGCGCGGGAACTTAAGCCGCTCGGGCCGAGCTTTATTTCAGTGACCTATGGAGCCGGCGGCTCGACTCGCCGGAATACTATTGACCTTGTCTGCCGCTTTCAGGCAGAACTCGGTATGCTCGGCATGGCCCACCTGACCTGCGTCGGCCACAGCCAGGCCGAACTGCGAGAAGTACTGATAGAACTGAAAGACCGTGGTATCGAGAACGTCATGTGTCTGCGTGGCGACCCGCCACGCGGTCAGACTAGCTTCGTGCCAGCTCCTGACGGGTTCTCCCACGCCTTCGAATTAGTGAGACTTGCACGTTCCCTTGACGACTTCTGCCTCGGCGTGGCCGGATACCCAGAGGCGCATCCGGAGTGCCCGGATAAACAGCTTGACCTGGAGCATCTCAGGGCAAAAGTCGAGTGCGGCGCGGACTTTGTGACGACCCAGTTATTTTTCGACAGCCGTGACTATTTCGACTTCTGCGAGCGAGCGAGACGGATCGGTATTCGGCAGCGGATCATCCCTGGCCTCATGCCCATTACCAACTATCGTCAGATCGTGCGTTTTACCCAGATGTGTGGCGCGACAATCCCTCCTGCTCTGCACGAACGTCTAGAACCAATGGCTGATGATCCTCAGGCTGTCCTGGAGGTCGGCGTGGATTGGGCTTGGCGACAGTGTGAGCAACTCCTAGCTGGTGGCGCACCAGGCATTCACTTCTACACCATGAATCGCTCACTGGCGACGCAGCGTATTTTTGAGCGGCTGCGGGAGAGTAGGGTGAAAGAGCTGTTACCACCGCTGACGGTATCCTCTGTCACGTCATAGGTAAGAGCTAGAATGACAATCTCACAGTCTGACAGTCGGGTAACCTGAGGCCGAAAGACTAATTGGTTGTAGGGGCACGGCATGCCGTGCCCCTACCTGTGGTAGACTTCTCCCCAGGGGCCAGGGTTTTGTCATGCACCCTGACTAAAAGACTAAGTTGACGGCCCACCTGCAGGCACGCTATTGTCCCGCAGAGGAGAGACATCGTGCCAGTTCTCCACTGCTGAAAACTGATGGCTGATCGCTGATAGCTAATCGGAGGTTCTTATGTCACACGCCACGCAACACACGGAAGCTCACGCCAAGGCGGTCGATGAATACCTCACGAGCCTGCCGCAGTTTCATGTCGGCCCCTTATGGAAATTCCTTGGACAGGCACTGACTCCTGAGCCTAAGAGTCAAGCCCGGCCACACCTGTGGCGTTGGCAGGAACTGCGGCCGCAACTGTTGCGTTCCGGTGAGCTCGTCTCTGCTGCCGAAGCCGAGCGCCGTGTGTTAATGCTGCTCAATCCTGGGCTAGAAGGGAGAATTGCGACCACCCACACACTGTATGGTGGGTTGCAATTGATCCTGCCTGGTGAGGTCGCTCGGACGCATCGGCACACTCCAAACGCCCTTCGTTTTATCATGGAGGGCGAGGGCGCCTACACAGTAGTGGACGGGGAGAAGCTGACGATGTCTTTTGGCGACTTCGTCCTCACGCCGAACTGGACCTGGCACGACCATGGTAGCGAGTCTACTGGTCCAGTTGTATGGCTCGACGGCCTTGACCTGCCGTTGGTGCATTTGTTGGAGGGAACCTTTTTCGAGCCGTATGAACAGGAGGTACAACCACTCACGAAGCCAGTAGACGCTTCTGTGTCTGACTACGGAAAGAGTGGACTACTACCGACTTGGCAGCGTTCCACCAGTGCTCATTCGCCGCTGCTCAAGTACGCCTGGAAAGAGGCGCGCGAAGCGTTGATGAGCCTCGGGTCGAGCGCAGCCAGTCCGTTCGATGGTGCGATACTGGAATATGTGAATCCGGTGACGGGGGGTCCTTCGTTGCCGACGATGGCCAGTTTTCTCCAGCGGCTTAACCCGGGCCAGAAAACCGAACCCCACCGACACAGCACCAGCGCTGTATACCTCGCGGTCGAGGGATACGGGCGCACGACAATCGGCGGCAAAGCCTATGATTGGTCACCAGGCGATGTGTTCGCCTTGCCCACATGGCTGTGGCACCAGCACGAGAACCTCTCGGCCAGTGAGGACGCAATCCTGTTTTCGTTCACCGATGCGCCAGTGATGAAGGCGATAAATTTGTATCGGGAACAGGCTCAGTAGGGACCTCATCTCATGTTCGCCCTTCGACAGGCTCAGGGTGAACGGGGTGGGACTTGTAATATTGAGAATGAACCGTTCGTGCTGAGCCTTTCGATAAGCTCAGGACAGGCTCTGTCGAAGCACGAACTCCATTTCAGTACCCGTGAGGAACTCTATATGCTGCAAACCATGATTGTCGGTAGTTTGCCCAGACCCACGTGGCTGGTTCCACCGGGGCAGATGTATGTCAGGTGGAAGTTGGCAGAAGATACCCTGCAAGAAGGACAGGACGACGCCGTGCTCCTCGCCATCACCGATCAGGAAGAAGCCGGGCTCAACATCCTCACCGATGGTGAGCAACGCCGGCGGCATTATATCTGGGGCTTTTGCGAGGGGCTCGATGGTATCGACTTCAGCCGTTTGGCGAAGATCACGACCCGAGGAGGCCGTTACGGCGACCTGCGGGTAGACGCAGCCCGGGTGACCGGACCAGTGCGGCGCCGGGGATCGATCATGCTGGAGGCTTTGCGCTTCCTCAAACGCCACACCACCAGGCTGGTGAAAATCACTTTGCCTGGACCCATGACGACCACTGATACCCTGGCTGACGAGCAGTATGGAAGCCGTCGCGCTCTGGCGGTGGAGTTAGCTAAATTGCTGAACGAAGAAGCACTGGAACTAGCGGAAAACGGTTGCGACATCGTCCAGTTCGACGAGCCCTGTTTCAACATTTACCTCGATGAAGTCGAAGAGTGGGGCATCCGTACATTAGAGGAGGCGGCGAAGGGCGTGCGTGC
>CAZAYE010000232.1:0-5919 GCA_964489255.1 uncultured Enterobacteriaceae bacterium | reverse complement strand
GGAGGAGGCGAGGAAGCATAAGTGTCCTGCGCCGCAATTCACAGCTAACGGATTCTTCACGGCTACTTTCTGGCCAGCCACGGAAAGGGTCCACAGGACGAAGTCGGGGCTTAGGAGTGAACAAGTCACCGAACAAGTCACCGAACAAGTCACCGAACAAGTCGCAGCCATATTGGATGCTGCTCGCATGCCGCGCACGCGAGCAGAACTGCAGAAAGTGAGCGGCCTCAAACACCGACCGCACTTCGTCAGGGCATACTTGGAACCTTTGTTGGCCGCCGGGTGGCTGGAGATGACGATTCCTGACAAGCCGCGCAGTTCGAAGCAGCGCTACAGGACGACCGAGCTAGGGGTCAAGGTGTTGCGCCAACAGGAGGGGGGAGAGTAGATGGCCAGGGTTGAAATCACCAAGACCGAACTGGTCTGGCCGGGGAAGTACAACGACGACGGCACGCGCAAAGAAGTGCCGCGTGTCAGCTTACCCTTTCAGGTCATCGAGACCATCAACGAAAGCCGGGCAACGCGCGAGGTCAACAAATACCAACCATCGCTGTTCGATCTCTATGAAGGTAAAGAAGGCGACACCTTCGAGGAAGGCTGGAAGAATAAGCTGATTTGGGGCGACAACCTGCTAGTGATGGGCTCTCTGCTAGAGAAGTTCGCTGGGAAGATCGATTTGATCTATATCGACCCGCCGTTTGCCACGGGAGCGGATTTTTCTTTCACAACTGAAATTGGTGATAGCGAACTGGAGGTGACCAAAGAGCAGTCAATTCTCGAAGAGAAGGCGTATCGGGATACGTGGGGAAGTGGGCTTTCTTCTTACTTATCGATGCTATCCCAAAGGTTGACCTTATTGAGAGAGTTGTTGAGCGACAAAGGAAGCGTCTATGTCCATCTTGGGTGGGACATTAGCGGCTACATGTTGGGCTTGATGAACGAAATTTTTGGAGAAGACTGCCTGCAAAACATAATTGTTTACAACTTTGGTAAGTTTCGCCATTCAAAGGAACGATGGAAGCGGGATTTCGATATCATCCTTTTCTACTCGAAAAATCCGACAGAGTGGACATTCAACCACGATGATGTTCTTGATGAATACCAGGAGAAAACTGAAATCAGATTCGACAAAGTGGATGAAGAGGGCAGACGTTACAAAATCCTCAAAGGAAGGCGGGTCTATTATCAAGGTGGAGTCACTCCCTCTAGTGTTTGGCGACTCTCGAATTTACAAATAAACGCTATTGAGTACTTGGGGTATCCCACACAAAAGACTGAGGAATTGTTGACAAAGATTGTAAAAGCCTCTTCCAATCCTGGTGATCTTGTTGCTGACTTCTTCTGCGGCTCTGGTACTACCCTTACCGTTGCCGAAAAGCTCGGCCGCCGTTGGATCGGCTGTGACTTGGGCCGCTTTGCTGTCCATACTACCCGCAAACGCCTGCTTGAAATAGAGAACTGTAAGCCCTTCGAGATCCTCAACCTCGGCAAGTATGAGCGTCGTTACTGGCAAGTGGCGACGTTCGGTGAAGACCTGGATGGCGACGGCCAGATCGCACTCTACGAGTATCTCACCTTCATCCTCAAGCTCTACGGCGCCCAGCCAGTTTCTGGCCTCGCCCACCTGCATGGCAAGAAGGGGAAGGCAATGGTGCACATCGGTGCGGTGGATGCGCCTGTAACCATCGACGAGATCAACGTCGCTATCGATGAGTGCGTCAAGCTCAAACAGTCCGACCTGCACGTCCTCGGTTGGGAGTGGGAGATGGGCCTCTACGACTTGATGGGCGCCGAGGCCAAGAAGAAAGGCGTGAAGTTGCTTTTATTACAGATCCCGCACGAGGTGATGGAACAACAAGCGGTGGATAAAGGTGACATCCAGTTCTTTGAGTTGGCCTGCCTGGAGGTGGAGATTGAGACGCCGAAGAAATTGACCGCTGCGGTTACGCTCAAGGACTTTGTCATTCCCAACACCGAACTGATCCCTGAAGAGGTGCGGGCCAAGGTCAAGAAGTGGTCTGACTACATCGACTACTGGGCGGTGGACTGGGACTTCCAGAATGACACTTTCATGCAGGGCTGGGTGACCTACCGCACGCGCAAAGACCGCACGCTGGCGCTCGCCTCTGATCCGCGTACCTATAAGAAACCAGGTAAGTATCGGGTGCTGGTCAAGGTGGTGGACATCTTTGGCAACGATACCTCACAGGCGTTTGGGGTGCAGGTGAAATGAGGTGCCTTGTGCGTCTCGTGCTTCGACAGGCTCAGCACGAACGGGTTTCTGCGCTCTACGCGATTTTTGACCCCTCTCTCGCTTTGCGGGGAAGGTTGGGGGAGGGCCTAATTGCCGAGCGCCCCCTCACCCTCTAGTCTAGCCGGAAAGGACAACGAGGACGGGACGCGCAGAGAAGTGCTGTAGGTTGAGCCTCCATGAAGCCTGAAAAACGCTTCTTCTCGTCCTTGAGTGATCCATTCCGCAGATGTTGTCTGCGAAATTCCAGTCTGTTGTTCATTGTCAGAGGAAGCGAGTCGTGGTACGTTGCTGCTCATCATGAAGATCTGGCAACCCTCCTTTAATAATGTGGCCGACAATAATAACGACGCGAATTCCCCTCGTCGGGCGCGTCTACGAGTCTGCTGAGTTTTCGCAGAGTTCGGAGAAAGCCGCCCGTGCCTCACCGCCGGGCGGCTTTTTTTTGCCGGCACTCAGGAGGAGAAGGGGTCTGGAGGTTACACCATGTATAAAACGCACACCTGCGGCGAACTGCGACTTGCCCATGTAGGCCAGACCGTCACGTTGGCTGGCTGGGTGAACTCGCGGCGTGACCACGGCGGGTTAATCTTCCTGGACCTGCGCGACCGGTGGGGGATGACGCAGGTGGTTGCCAACCCGGAAATCTCGTCTGCTGCCCACGAGGCAGCGTCAGACGTCCGTAACGAATACGTGCTCATGGCTCGGGGAATCGTGCGCCGGCGCTTGCCTGGGAAAGAGAATCTTCACCTCGCGACCGGTGCGATTGAACTAGAAGCCCATGCGCTGGAAGTGCTGAATGCCGCAAAAGTGTTACCATTCAACCTCACTGAAGACGAGGCGGCAGACGAACCCCTGCGATTAAAGTACCGCTACCTCGACCTGCGCCGCGAGCGGATGCAGCACAATTTGCTCCTCCGCCATCGCGTAGTGAAATTCATCCGGGACTATCTTGATCGACAAGGCTTCATCGAGGTCGAGACTCCCATATTGTTCAAGACCACTCCTGAAGGTGCGCGGGACTATTTAGTGCCCTCGCGGGTGTATCCCGGCTGTTTCTATGCGTTGCCCCAGAGCCCGCAACAGCCCAAGCAGTTACTGATGGTCGCAGGCGTCGAGCGCTACTTTCAAATTGCCCGCTGCTTTCGTGATGAGGACCAGCGCGGCGACCGCCAGCCGGAGTTCACCCAACTCGACCTGGAGATGGCGTACGTCCACCGCGACGACGTACTGGCGATGATTGAAGACTTGTTGACTGCCATGATCCCGGTGGTGGCTCCGCACAAGCGCATTATCTCTCCGCTTCCACGTCTATCTTACGCCGACGCAATAGCTCGCTATGGCACGGACAAACCCGACCTGCGCTTTGGCATAGAACTTTATGACGTCAGTAGCACCCTGGCGCAATCCGAGGTCACCGCCTTTCGAACCGTGTTGGACGCAGGGGGAGTCGTTAAATGTGTTGTAGCCTCCGAATGTGAGAGCTATAGCCGCAAAGAAATAGACAATCTGACTACCTTAGCGAAGGAGCAGGGCGCCAAGGGCCTCGCGACGCTTGCGCTCGCTGTCGAGGGCAAAAAAGGGACAATCGCCAAGTTCGTGAGCGAAGAAGAGATTGCTCAATTGTCACAATTGACTGGAGCCAAGCAGGGCGATCTCATCCTGTTTGTCGCAGATTCTCCTGCCATCGCCAATAAGACACTCGGAGCGTTGCGGCTGTGGTTCCGAGATAAACTTCACTTGGTGGACAAAAATCTCTTAGCCTTTGCGTGGGTGGTGGACTTTCCCATGTTTAGATGGAACGAGGAACTGCAACGCTGGGACCCCGAGCACCATCCGTTTACCATGCCCAAGGCGGAAGACCTTTCCCACATTGATACTGACCCCGGCACGGTGCTCTCTGAGGCGTACGATTTGGTATGCAACGGCTACGAGATGGCTTCAGGTTCCATTCGTATCCATCGACGCGGGATTCAGCAGAAGATCTTCGAGCGATTGGGGTTGAACGAAGCGGACATTCAGCGCAGGTTCGGTCATCTGCTGGAGGCCTTCGAATACGGCGCGCCACCACACGGGGGCATCGCACCGGGTATAGATCGTTTGGTGATGCTGCTTGCCGATGAGCCGAACATCCGTGAGGTGATCGCTTTCCCGAAAAACCAGCAAGCGATGGACGTGATGGCGCAAGCTCCCTCGCCGGCAGACCCGAAACAGCTTGATGAATTACACCTGCGTCTCAACCTCCGGGGTCATACCCCCGGTTAATGTCCGATGCCCCTTCGGGGCCCATAAGGGGATCGGGCATCCCGAAGGGATGCGAGAGGGTAGCCGGTGGTGAAACCACCGGCATGTGATGAAGGTATACATCTCATGCGCCTCGGTAGGGGCGCGGGAGCGTTCCGTTTGACAATCGTGAGGGGAGCACAGCATAATCACCCCTATGAGCACAGGTCCCGACACCTTGTCTCAGACCGAGACCCGCCACCTGGCCGCCATCATGTTCACCGACATGGTTGGCTTTAGCCGCCAGATGGGCACTAATGAGACCCACACCCTGCGGTTGCTGGCCGTGCATAATGAGGTCGTCCAGCAGGCTGTGGCTGAACATCACGGTCATGTCATCAAGACTGCTGGTGATGGCTTCTTGGTCGAGTTTCCCTCGGTCGTCCACGCCGTGCAGTGCGCTCAGCACATTCAGGCGCAACTCCAGACCTCGAACACGGAACAAGAGAAAAGTAACCAGATTCACGTCCGCATCGGCATCCATGTGGGCGACATTGTAGTGCAGCCGAATGGCGATATGCTAGGCGACGGGGTGAACATTGCTTCTCGCCTCCAGGCACTCGCCGAACCCGACACCACCTGCATCTCGCAGAAGGTCTATGAGGAGGTCGAGAAAAAGATTGCGCTCGGCACAGTCATCTCGCTCGGGCGCCCAAAGCTCAAGAACATCAACCCGCGCTTCCAAATCTATGCGCTCCTGCCTGAGCAGCCCGGAGGATTGCGTCAGACCTTGCAGGTGCAACGGCTCAAGCTCACACAGTGGCGACGGACATTGCAGGTCGCGGCAGTGGTAATGGTGTTGCTGTGGGCAGGAGCCGTGACGCTCAGGACCTTCTACTTGCCCACTCTTACCCCCGGACAACCACAGGGGACTCCCCCTACAAGTCCTCAACCAGCTCTGCCATTGCCTGATAAGCCCTCCATCGTCGTCCTGCCGTTCGTCAATATGAGCGGTGATCCTGGGCAAGAGTACTTCAGTGACGGCATCACCGAGGAACTGACCGCCAGCCTCTCACGACTCTCCAACCTATTCGTCATCTCCCGCAATTCCGCCTTTTTCTACAGCGGCAGATGTTTGAGCGAGCCGTTGAACTAGACCCCCAATATGCCGAGGCGTATGCATTTCTGGGTGGAACCTACTTTACGGATTGGTTCTATCGCTGGAATCCCAGCCCGCAGATCTTAGAACAATTTAGTGAGCTGGCGCGCAAAGCCATTGCTCTTGATGACTCCCTGCCTGTGGCTCATGCGATATTGAGCTGGGCTTATCTGGCTAAACGGCAGCATGAGCAAGCCATCGCCGAGGCGGAACGGGTCATTGCCCTCGCTCCTAATTTGGCTGAGGCCTACAGGGTTCTGGGAATCAATCTGGTTTGGGCAGGGCG
>CAZAYE010000231.1:0-5932 GCA_964489255.1 uncultured Enterobacteriaceae bacterium | reverse complement strand
TAGCAGTATTCGCGGCTTTGGTTGATATCGCTCAGTCCGCGTTCACCAGTGCGCTGAAAGCCCATCCGTTCGTACAGCGCGTGGGCACGGTCGAAGCGAGTGTCTGACCAGAGCAAGAGATGTTCAATGTCCTCAGTCCGGCACCAAGCGATCACTGCTTCAACCAGCGCTCGTCCGAGACCGTACCCGCGAAAATCAGCCTCCAGATAAAGCCGGTGCATTTCCAGCTGCGCTTCCCTCAAGGCGCTCGACGCCGACCGATCCGACCACATTCCCTCCATGACGAATGACGTAGAAAGCTCCGCGCGGAGCAACATAATGCTGCGCGAACGCGCGGAGATCGGGCACCTCCTCAGCCGGCTCGAAGATCAACCCGTATTCCTCATACACCCGACCGATGAGTCGGATCACAGCCGGTGCGTCTTCTGCGCGCGCTGATTCGATGCGGAAATCCTGATCGCTCACAGCGATTCGTAGTCTATCGAGAGGGGCAGTTACCGACAAGCATACATATCGCCGACGAAAAAGGAGAGATAGTCATAGAGTCGGAGCATACACAAAGCCTCCAGTAGAAATGGCTTGAATTATACGAAGAAATAATGGATTCTTTGCCCTGGGGCGAGCGGGGAGTTCTTACACGATCGATGACCAAAACCAAGGAGGGCGTCATGACTACAGCCGTTGTGTGTACTGCCTTGCTAGGGTTGCTCGTTTTTGGCCTCGGCTTTGGGGTCTCATTGATGCGGGGGCAAACAGGAACCAATTTTGGCTACAACCCTGATCCTGCAGACCGCATGTATAAGATGGTCCGTGCCCATGGGAACGCAACTGAATATGCGCCGATGCTTGCCGTGTTAATGTTGTTAATCGGCGGGCGTGATCCAGCAACGTGGGTGCTGTGGGTGATGTGGATTGTCACGGCAAGCCGCTATCTGCACGCCGCAGGAATGATCTTTTCTCCCACCTTAGCCCGGCCCCATCCGCTGCGCTTCATCGGAGCGGTGGGGACCTACCTTGGCGGACTTGCCCTGTGTGTCGCAGCCTTTCGCCTTGTGTAGTCAATAACAAGCCGCGCCCCGCTCGACACCGAAGAGGCCCACCATGGCTGCTGCACGCAACGAGTGGACCGAAGAAGACCCTCATAGATGCTGACTTCAGCCACCCCTTTATACACCTACCGGCGCGAGACTGGGCTAAGAGCTCCCCATCCAATGATTTTGCCTTGTGCTCGGGCAGCGAGGCGACAAGCAGGCAGATGACTAGCGTCAAATTGCTCCCAGGTCGGTGCATCAATCTCGAAAGTTGCCTGTCCTGTTGTAACACCCTCCAGGTAGATTGCACGGACTTGCTCCCAATCGTCCCTAGTGAAGGGAGCAATGACAAAATCCATATCCCCCCTGATCTCTACCGATCTGCCCGTTCGACGAGCTGCGGCAAATGGAGCCGGACCTGAACGAGCATTTCCTCATCCGAGATCGAAGTCGTCCGCTCTTGGCGGTACTGCGTATCCACCCAGTCAGTGATCTTCTTGACTGCCTCGGACCTTTTATCCACACGCCGGGCGGGAGGAATATTGAAGTAGGTGTTAATCCACCAGGACACACCGGCGGTGCCCGAAGTTTTGTCCACGGCTACGCGTGGCGGCCGGCCGAGGATCTTGCTGGTGTCGAAGATGTTGTAAATCTCTTCGTCTTTGAGCAGACCGTCAGCGTGAATCCCTGCCCGCGTCACATTGAAATCGCGACCAATAAAGGGGTAGTTCGCGGGAATGCGGTAGCCGATCTCTTGTTCAAAGTAGCTGGCAATCTCGGTGATGACCGAGGTATCCATGCCGTTAGGATTTCCCTTGAGCGCAATGTAGTCCATGACCAGCCCTTCAAGCGGCGGATTGCCGGTGCGCTCGCCATGGCCGAGCAGCGTTCCATTAGCGTACATACAGCCATAGAGCCACGCCGCCGAGGCGTTGACTAACACCTTGTGGAAATCGTTGTGGCCATGCCACTCAAGGCATTCCGGCGGCACTCCACACTCGCGGCGCAGGCCTTGAATCAATTTGGGCACACTGCGTGGCAGCGCCACGCCAGGGAAGGGCACCCCAAATCCCATGGTGTCGCATACGCGGATCTTAATGGGAATGCCGCTCTCCTCGCGTAGACGCATGAGCTCGGACACGAAGGGCACGACAAAGCCGTAGAAATCAGCGCGCGTGGCATCCTCGAGATGGCAGCGAATCTTAATGCCAGCATCGAGCGCAGCTTTGACTACTCCCAGGTAATCTTCGTAGGCTTGGCGGCGGGTTCGCTTCAGTTTGAGAAAAATGTGATAGTCCGAGCACGAGGTCAGGATGCCGGTCTCCTTCAGCCCCATGTCTTTGACTAACTGGAAGTCTGACTTGACCGCACGGATCCAGCCGGTTACCTCGGGGAACGGATAACCTAAGGCCAGGCACTTGCCGACCGCTTCTCGATCCACATCAGAGTAAAGGAAGAACTCGGCTTGGCGGATGACGCCGTTGGGGCCGCCAAGGCGATGGAGCATTTTATACATGTCTACAATCTGTTGCACGGTGTACGGTGGACGCGCTTGCTGACCATCGCGGAAAGTGGTGTCAGTGATGTAGAACTCCGGCGCCGGATCGAGTTCTTCTAGGACGCCATCGAACACAACTTTGGGCACTTCGTTATAGGGAAAGATGTCACGCAACAGGTTCGGCTCAGGGACGTCTTGCAGCTCGTAGTGATAGGTGTACCCGGCCTCTTGTTCTAGTCTCCGCTTGGTAGAGTTCCATACTGTCATACGAATCCTCCTTTCTTGAGCAGTTGGGCTGCGAGTGAGCACGCTGGACCACGTCCTGGGATTGCACCCTGTAGTCCTAGGCGACTTTTGGTCGATCTTAGTGCCTTACAGTTTTTTGTCAATATTGATTTATCAATCAATATATGTTGCAATACTCTTTCACCCACGCCAGAAAGCAGGCTCATATGGCCAAAGATCACTATCTGACGGCGCGAGAAGCCGCCGCCGAACTGGGCGTAAGTGCCGCTACCCTTTACGCTTATGTGAGTCGTGGGCTGATTCGTTCTGAGCCGACTGATGGGAAGCAGCGGGTCCGCCGTTATCACCAAGAAGACATCCAGCGGCTCAAGGAACGCAAAGAGTTGCGGCGCAATCCCGCGAAACTGGCAGAACAGGCCCTCCACTGGGGAGTACCAGTGCTGGAATCCTCCATCACCTTGATTGCCAACGGGCGTCTTTACTACCGGGGCCATGATGTACTGACGTTGGCAGCGACACGGGCGGTTGAGGAAGTGGCAGCCTTGATCTGGCTCGGCACTCTGGAGGCAGATATTACTGCTCTCTTCGCGGCAGCAGACAAAAAAATCCCTCCCCGCTGTTTGGCCGTGCGGCAACCTTTGTCCGATCTCCCTCCGACTGACTTATTTCAGGCGGTGCTACCAGTGGCAGCCGCCGAGGACATCGCAGCCCATGATTTGCGCCCTATAGCAGTGGCGCAGACGGGCGCTCGTATTCTTCGGCTGTTGACTCTGGTTGCCGCCGGCCGGGATGGAAGCGACACTGATATCGTGCATACCCTGCAAGCGGGCTGGGTTCCTGATGATCCCTCCGCCGCTCAGCTCCTGCGCACTACCCTTATCCTCTGCGCTGATCACGAGCTGCATGTCTCCGCCTTTACCGCCCGGTGTGTGGCGTCGGCGGGTTCAACTCCTTACGCGGTGGTAATGGCCGGCTTGGCCGCACTCCAGGGCGTCAAACATGGGATGTATATCGAGCAAGTTGAACCATTCCTGCGTGAGGTTGGTACGCCTCAGCGCGCGCCAGTCGCAATTGCCAATCGTCTCAAGCGCGGCGAGCAGCTGCCAGGCTTCGGCCACCGGCTGTATCCAGACGGCGATCCCCGAGGGAAGGCGCTACTGGAACTCACGACGAAAATGTATCCAGATTCCCCAGCCACGGCGCTTGCACATGCAGTGATAGGGCAGGCACGTCGGGTGATAGGAGAGTATCCGACCATTGATTTCGCACTTGCGGTCCTCGTCAGTGCGCTGCACCTACCGCCCAACGCGGCGCCAGCGCTCTTTGCCCTAGGCCGCACGATTGGCTGGATCGGTCACGCCATTGAGCAATACCAACTAGATCAACTTATCCGCCCCCGGGCTCGGTATGTGGGTCCGGCTCCGCTGTCACCAGAAAGCACTCACCGCCCAGGGGAGACCCCCGCAACACAAAGTTGGTGGGATGTGTACCAAAGCCTTTTTGATGATGGTGTCGTTTCGCATACCGATTAGACCAATCCTCACGGTTCGTCACACCGGTAGGCGATTAGTCACCCGCTTTTTCCGGTCCATGACGCGTCTCATACTAAGTTACTGTCCAAGCAGTAATTTCCCTTTCTGCCATTCTGAGCCGCAGGCGAAAAATTTCACAGAAAGACGAGACCCTTCGTCGTAAACCATCGGAGCATATCGTATGAATGAAGAAAGCATCGAAGGAGGCTGCCTGTGCGGCGCCGTCAGATACCGCGTCAGCGGGACCCCCTATGATGTCACTCACTGCCATTGTACCCTATGCCGGCGGGCGAGTGGCGCCCCATTTGTGTCGTGGGCAAGTTTTCGCTCTGTCTACTTTTCTTTCACCACTGGTGAACCCTCTCGTTTCGTGTCGTCCACGAAGGCAGTACGAACGTTCTGCCATCAGTGTGGTACACCCTTGACATTCCAGCTCCACGAGAAACCTGAGGAACTCGACGTGACGATTTGTAGTATGGACACCCCAGAACAAGTGGCTCCGCAAGACCACACTTGGACGCGCAGTCAGTTGCCCTGGATCAGATTGGCGGACGGGTTACCACGTTACGAGACGACCCGACTCTAGGGCTCATAGATGGGGCGCCTAATAAACCGCTCGCACCACACTGAAACCGAGCTGTTCGGTTTCTCAACCTTCGTTGAATGAGAAGAAAGGAAGTTTCGCCGTGCCAACCCTCATAACCGTCCCTGCTATCGTACAGGCCCTAGGCAATAAGCCCAAAATTATCGAAGAGCTCATTGGACGGGTGAACTCCAGTACCGACACGGTCAGTGTTGCCCGCATGAGAAGCCCGGGCGGCTGGGTTGAGCCAGGGCAGACTCCCGAGTTCGATGAATACACAATCGTTTTGCACGGTATGCTGCGCGTCACCTCGCGTACCGGCACTATCAATGTCACGGCGGGTCAAGCCATAATTGCTCACCGGGGAGAGTGGGTACAGTACAGCACCCCCGAACCGGAAGGTGCGGAATACATCTCGGTATGTCTTCCAGCCTTCGCTCCAAGTATTGTGCATCGGGACGAGTAAGTCCCTCGTTCGCCTCTTCGCCTAGCGTCGGAGTCATCCATCAGAAATGGCTGCGGTAGGGATCGAGGCTAACTTCGAACGGTGCGGCGTGGAGTACCGTTTGGGAGCGTACCGCTACACTGTTGACGATTACCTGAATGTGATTGAAGATTGTGGCTTTCGAGGTGTAAAGTGCTATGAGTTCTGCGGCGACGATGGGCTAGTCAATGAAGTGCCATGGGCCACGAAGTATGTGGGACGCCCGTTGTTACTGGTAATCGCAGCACGAAAGTACACATGCTGAAAGCCGTCTGCTACTCCATCTATCACTCACCTAACGCTTATCTCGGAATTCTCATCGCCGACCGAGAACTGAACGGCCTTCCGGTTGCAGTCGAACGTCGCCCGATCTGTATTCCCAAGACCAGCGGCGTGAAAGTGGCCGACCTCGTTGGCAGTAAGGAACCTCCTTTGAAAGGCGAGTATCACCGCGAGGACTGCGCCCGTTGGGCGAAACGCTACGGCATTGAGTTGCACTTTACAGCGCCGGGCGTCTTTGCAGAACGGGCGGAACGTTGGCGACAGTCCACGTTCGAT
>CAZAYE010000230.1:0-5960 GCA_964489255.1 uncultured Enterobacteriaceae bacterium | reverse complement strand
GTTCTCGATGCGCCCAGGCGCCGGGATACGAATCATCTGGGTGCGATTGCACCCTCCATACGTAATATAGACCGGTGCCCAGGTGGAGCCCGAGCGTGGGGCCCCACGAATTAAGCGCTTGTAAGAGTTGACAATAGGAGCAGTGACTGCCGCCAAGGCCTTGGCGTGTTGTTTGAGTCCGCCGATAAAGTGATACGCCAACTCCGAGAGGCCGTTCTCGTCGCGCTCATCGAGGAAGAGGTTCATATCTGTCTTCGCATCCCACAGACTGATGTGGAAATGCGCGCCGTTGCCAGTCAGATAGGAGAAGGGCTTGGGCATGAAGGTAGCGATGAGCCCGTGCTGTTCGGCGATAGTCCGTACCATCCAACGGAAGAAAGTATGGCGGTCGGCAGTTGTCAGACTGTCGGAATACACCCAGTTAATCTCGAATTGGCAGTTGGCGTCTTCATGGTCGTTGGCATAGGGGTCCCAGCCTAACTCCTGCATGTACTTCAGCACGGTGGTCATGAAATCCAGGTTGCGGTTCAGAGCACGCAGATCATAGCAAGGCTTGCCCAAGGTATCTAAAAGGTCATACGGTTCGTAGGCACCAGCCCCGTTCCGACGCACGAGGAGGAACTCCGGTTCTACGCCGGTCTTGAGCACATAGCCCTTCTCGTGTGCCCGAGCCACCTGGCGTTGCAAAATAGTACGGGGACAATACTGCCACGCTTCACCATTGACCTGAATGTTGCTCATGACCCAGGCGACGTTCGGACGCCAGGGGAGAACGGTAAAGCTCTCGAAATCGGGGATAGCGATCATATCAGGGTCGTGTGGACCCTGGCCAATCTCTCCGGCCGCAAAACCGGCGAACCCTGCGCTCCCTTGTGCCATGTCTTCGAGATGGCGCGCTGGGACAACCTTGGCTTTGAGCGCACCACTCATCTCCACAAAGGAGCAGAGAAAGAACTCGATGCCTCTCTCGCGGACGACATTAGCCACCTCGTGTGCCGTTTTCATCGGTCGCTCCCTCCTTATCTATTATGGTCACCTTTCAACGTGCTCAGAGTAACCGGGTCAGTACTATGAGATTCTTCGCTTCGCTCAGAATGACAAAGACAGAGCGCAAGCAGTTTTGTGAGATGCTCTAAATCGAAACCCGTGCTAATGCGAAACCGCCGCCGCCGCTTTCTCTCCTACTAAGCGGTCTTCATAGAATCGCGATAAGGCAAATGGTTTTATGAGATCTGGGGTCTTTCCGGTGACAATAAGTTCCGCCATGGTCTCCCCTGACACCGGCCCCGCTTTGAAACCGTAAGTTCCCCAGCCGACATCCACGAGGAATCCTGGCACTCCTGGCACCTCACCCATGATGGGGCTATAGTCCGGGGTCATATCACAGACCCCCGTCCACTGCCGGAGCACCCGCACTTCCTCTAACTGCGGAAAAAGTTCTAACGTGTGGGCGGCTATCATCTCGAGCGTCGGTAAGGTGGACGCCAGGCTGTAAGAGGCGTATGGGTCGATTTCCGCACCAAGTACCAGTTCGCCTCGATCGGTTTGGTTCACGTACACATGCAGGTTGGCTGATACAATGACCTTGTCTAAGAAAGGCTTGAGCGGCTCAGTGACACAGGCTTGCAGAGGATGCGAGACGATAGGGAGCTTCACTCCTACCATCCGGGCGATAGTCGAACACCAGCCTGAGGTCGCATTGACCACCGTGCCGGTCCTCACGTGCCCACGGCTGGTCTGGACTGCGGTGACATGTCCGTTCTCTGTCTGTATCCCTTGCACTTCGGTATGCGGGTGGATTTCAATCCCCATCCGATCGGCGGCTCGGGCGTAGCCCCAGACGACCGCATCGTGGCGGATGATGCCTCCAGGCGGATGATAGAGCGCCGCCCGAATTGGCAAGTGCGCCTGACTGCTGATGTCAATCGCTGGCACCAGTCTCTTGATTTCGTCAGGGCCGATGAGATGGCTCTCGACCCCCAACAGCATGTTGGCCTCTGCGCGCACCCGTAGACCATCGACGGCTGAGTCGGTGTGCGCAAGGGTAAGATGGCCCTGCTGAGAGAAGAGCACGTTGTAGCCGAGTTCTTGCGAGAGCTCTTCATAGAGCCGCACACTCTCGCGATAAAAAGGAATACCCTCAGGGGTGCGGTAGTTGGCACGGATGATGGCGGTATTGCGTCCACTGTTGCCACTACCAATATAGCTCTTTTCCAAGACGGCGACATTCGTCATTCCATGTTTGCCGAGGTAATAGGCGGTGGCCAGCCCGTGCACGCCTGCGCCGATGATCACCACATCGTAGTGGTCCTTGAGGAAGTGCGGGCGCCACATCTTCTCTTGGCGAAACAGCTGCAGCATGAGCTATCCCTCCACACGTAAGAGGCGCTGCGCAGCCAAACCAAAGGGCACAGCCCCAAATTCCTGCCCAGCGTCTCTGAGGGCATCCCAGAGATACACGCCAAACTCCCGCCCGCAATAGATTTCGTACGCGAGCTGACTACCGAGATCAGCACGGACCACAAGGGCGTGTACTTTTGCCACACCCCCTTGCGCACAGGTCAAGTCAGCAGGCTGGTTGGGCGAGAGATCGAGCGCCGTTAGTTTCCGTAGTACATCGCGACTGTATGGCCCGACCAACTGCACTGCCGCCAGAGCTGACGTGAGATTAGTGAGATGCGCACACTGGTCTGCCGTTGCTAGATGCTGCGTGAGGCTCTGTTCCACTGCTCCAGCGGTGCTGCATTCGATAACTACCAATAGGTGGTCACTGCCCAGGCGACAGCACAACCCTTCACTCGGGGCATTAGCGATATTTTTCAAGGATATGTGCGTCACTTGCCCAACCCGCGGAATGGTGCCAAGAGAAAAGAGCTGTTGAAGTACGGACGCGCTCTCTTTTCCCTTCAGGTCCAGCTTTCCCAGTGGACTGATATCGCACAACCCTACGCCTGCCTGCACAGCCCGTACCTCTTCCTCAGGGGATCCGTACCGCTCCGGCCGTTGCCAGCCTTGGTCGTCTACCATCACTGCGCCGAGGGCAAGATGTGTGTAGTGTAAAACGGTACGCTTAACCGGTCGGAGCGTGATCATACTTTAGGTCCTCAAGCGCTTCCCCTCTGGGTCGTAGAAAGGAGAACTGACGATATCAGCGATGGCAGTTGCTCCGTTCACGCGAATTTGTAGGGGCGCCCCGTTTGCCTCAAGCTCTATCGGTACCCACGCCAAGCCGATACACTTCCCCAGGTATGGACTCAGGCGCGAACTGGTGACGCGTCCGACCGGTTTGCCGTTACTGGTGATAGCACTTCCGCTCTCCACCGTGGCGCCGTCACGCAGCACAAAGCCCACCAATTTTTGGCGCAGTCCGCGCTGCTGCAGAGACCTCAACGCCTGCTTGCCGACAAAGTCTTCCTTGTCAAATTTGACCACCCACGCCATATCCGCTTCCAGCGGGTTGGAGAGGGCATCGGTATCCTGGCCGACAATGAGATGTTTTTTCTCTAGACGCAAAATTCGTTGCGCTTCGACCCCGAACGGCGCGAGGTCAAATTCTCTCCCAGCCTCCATCACCGCCTCCCATATATGCTCACCATACTCAGCCGGCACATGCATTTCCCAGCCGCTTTCGCCGACGAAACCGATGCGCAGCAACAGCGTCGGCACCCCTGCCACGTCACTCTGGGCACAGGCAAGGTAGGGAAAGGTTGCTGAGGAGAGATCCTGATCGGTCAGTTTCTCCAGCACGGCACGTGCTTGTGGACCGGCCAAGTTCACCGCCGCCAAGCCGGCAGTAAGGTTCGTGATATGCACACACATGCCAGTGCCTACCGCCCACGACTTTAACCACTGCTCGACGAATTCGACGTTCCCCGTCGTGGTGGTGAGGAAAAAATGGTCCTCGGCGAGGCGGGACACCGTGCCATCGTCGAGAATAACACCGCTCTCATCGCACATCACTCCGTAGCGTACTCGTCCAACGGGAAGAGATGACAGGGTGTGAGTATACACCTTGTCTAACAGCCGGGCGGCATCTTTGCCTTTGACATCTAATTTCCCCAAGGTACTGACATCAATCAGACCGACGCGTTCATGCACAGCCCGACACTCTTCCGCAGGGGAGGTATAAGCATACGGTCTTTTCCACTCCCCCAGGTCCATCAAGACTGCGCCCAACTCCGTATGTTTGTGGTGCAGAGGAGTGAGTTTGACTGGATGGTAGTGACGGCCCGCCAATACTCCCAGGGATACCGGCTGAATAGGGGGGCGCGCGGTTGTGGTACCAGTTTCCTCGATACTCTTTCCTGTCTCTCTGGCGCAGATGACGATGGACGCCATGGCGCACATCCTGCCCTGGCAGGGACCCATGGAGACGGTGCTGTACCGCTTCAAGAGCTCAATCTCATTGAAGCCTTCGGCCACCCCAGCGCAGAGGTCTTTCTCGGTGACGTCTTCGCAGAGACACACGAAGCGTTTCTTCCCATCCCGTAGACTGTTGATCAGGGAACGAGTCTGGAGATGCTGGCGGTATTGACGCTCAATCTCTGCTAGTTCCTGCTGATAGCTTGCACACCGGTCGCGTGCGGCCTGGGCCTCAGGAAGATCCAAGCTCATCGCCGCCCGGATTCCAGCGAGTTGGCCTTGGAGCAGGGTAGCCGGGAGATGATGGACACCACAGACGTCGCCAGCGGCGAAGACCGTGGACACCAGTTGTTGCGGAACAATTTCGCCGAGGGTCGCATCGTAGGCCAAGCGGCAGCCACTCTGGGAGAGCAGTGCACCTGCCGGTGCAAAACCAGTCGAGAGGCAAATCAAGTCACAGGAAAGGGAGCGCGCGGCGTGAGGCAGGGGATGTCCTTGGGCATCAAGCGGAACGATGAGTGCTCCTTCGACCTGCTTGCGTCCTCGTGCCTCTTGGATGGTATGAGAGACAAAAATGGGGACTCCGACTGCTCGCAATTGCTGGACCTGCTGGGCTTGGACACCGGATGCCGGCAGGGAGGCACGAGCATCGACCACCGCAGCTACTTCGACCCCCGCCGCGACCAGATCACAGGCAACGGTAAATCCAAAATCGTTATTCGTGACCACCAGGGCGCGGCTTCCTGGTTTGACTCTGTACAAATGCAAAAGCCGCTGTACACCGCTGCCTAACATCACTCCGGGCAGGTCGTTATTGGGAAAGACCGGTGGATACTCAGAGCAGCCGGTCGCGACCACTAGACGCTTGGTGCGCAGGTGGATGAGACGCTTACCGTGCACGACTCCCAGTAACCCCCCCTCATAACATCCAAAGGCAGTGGCTGGCTGGAGGACATCGATATTGGATTGAGACTCAACCGCTTCCCTTAACTTGCGGGCGACGTCTAATCCACCTAACCTGGAGTCTGCCTGGGCATTGGTGTATACCCTCGTCTGTATCCGGAGATGTCCACCTAAGACCGGCTGATCGTCAATGAGCGTAACCCGTGCGCCGAGGGACGCCGCCTCGCACGCGGCGGAGAGGCCGGCTGGGCCACCGCCAATGACCGTTACCTCTGTGTGTCGGTATTGATGATCATAGTTGCCTTTTGCCTCGGTCTGGCGGTGGATTTCCCCGAGGCCAGCGACTCGGCGCAACACCTGCTCGGCCAATGGCCACACAAAGCGCGGTTGGATAAACGTCTTGTAATAGAAGCCGACAGGGAAGAGACGGTCGAGTTTGTCTATTACGGCAAGAGCATCCCACTCCAGAGAGGGCCAGGCATTTTGCGGGTGCACTTGCATGCCCTCGCGGACGGGTTCGAGACAGGTCCGGACGCTGGGGACTCCGTCGACATTCATGAGGCAATTAGGGCACTGACCGGCGCAACAGAGCAGTCCACGCGGGCGGTGGTACTTAAAGCTACGGCTAAAGATGCGCACGCCGGCGGCGTAAAGGGCTGCGGCGACGGTGTCACCGGCGAAGGCGGGAATTTGCC
>CAZAYE010000229.1:3350-5975 GCA_964489255.1 uncultured Enterobacteriaceae bacterium | reverse complement strand
GATCGGACAGAAGGGAGGGCGGCGTCGCCGTCAACGCCCCCTCATCTCATCCGCTTGAGGCACCCCTTTAGGCATGAGCGTGAGCGCGATAGTAAAGTTCTCGTTGGCAAAGAACTGCTGCCAGACCTGCCGGTACGCTGCTTTGCCTTCCATCGGAAAGGGCTCCAGTGGCCCGACGAAGACCACTTGGTCGTGCGTGGCGGCCATAAGGGTATCCGAGTCAGGTGCATTCTCGGCGCGCACAGATTGCTCGAAGGCAGCTCGTCGGTCCTCCACCTCCTTCAGGCTGCGTCGCGGTCTCTCTCTGCACCAGTTGCCCGCAGGCGGTTTCTACCTCCCTGCACGCCCTCAACCCGGCGGACTTGTGCTCCGATCGCCTCTTGCTCTTCCTCAAGGCTCATCCCTGGTAAACCAGAAGAGAAACAGATAGTCTGTCGGCTCATGTCTGAAATTTGTGCATGTCGCGCCGTCCGCCCTTCGACTTCGCTGACGCTACGCTCAGGACGAACGGGGTATGGCTGGAATCCGCACAGATTCTGTACAGGAGCCAATCTGTCTTACTCTTTTTCCACACCTGTTGACCAGACCTCATCATCCCACGCGCTCAAGGTGGGAGCGACGATGAGATGAACCTTTGGCTTTCTTGCGGTCTGTGCAACCGCTATAAAGGCCCTCGAACCATGTTTGCACATCAGACCTGATAGTACGCCTGATACCACTCAACAAAACGAGCAATCCCTTCGCTGATCGGCGTGGCTGGGCGAAAGCCAACGTCCCGCATCAGATCATCTACATCGGCATAGGTTTCCGGCACATCACCAGCCTGCAGGGGGAGGAATTGTTTTTCGGCTTTGCGTCCCAAGCAGGTTTCGAGCACCTCGATAAAGTGCAGTAACTCGACCGGCTGGTTGTTGCCGATGTTGTAGAGCCGATACGGAGCCTTGCTGGTGCCTGGATCTGGCTGCATGCCCGACCAGGAAGGATGCGGTTGGGGAATAGTGTCCAGCGCGCGGACCACTCCCTCCACGATATCGTCGATGTAGGTAAAATCGCGCCGCATCTGGCCATGGTTAAACACCTGGATTGGTTTTCCTTCCAGAATCGCTTTGGTGAAAATGAACAGCGCCATATCCGGTCGGCCCCAAGGACCGTACACGGTGAAAAAGCGCAATCCAGTGGTCGGTAAACCATAGAGATGGCTATAGGAGTGAGCCATTAACTCGTTGGCCTTCTTGGAGGCGGCGTACAGGGAAACCGGGTGATCGACGTTATCATGGACAGAAAAAGGCATCTTCGTGTTGGCGCCGTACACTGAACTACTCGACGCATACACCAGGTGTCGAGCTTGTGTCTGACGGCAGCCCTCCAGGATATGAAGAAACCCGACGAAGTTGCTCTCAACGTACGCGTGTGGATTTGTTAAGGAATAGCGTACCCCGGCCTGGGCAGCGAGATGCACGACCCGTTCCGGGTGTTGGTGGGCAAACACCTCGGCCATGCCGGAACGATCGGCTAAATCAAGGCGGATGAAATTGAATCGTTCGTGGCTGGTTAAGCGTGCCAGCCGCGCCTCCTTGAGACCCACGTCATAGTACGGGTTAAGATTATCAATGCCGACGACAGTGTCACCCCGATCCAGCAAACGATGGGTGACATGGAAGCCGATGAAACCGGCCACTCCAGTCACGAGTACATGCATGTCAAACCCCTCTGACGAACAGGAAAAGTCAGCCGCGTGCTTCTACCCTCTCCGCCGCGGGAATGTGGGGGACTGGGGTTACGTGTTTGGTGACCACTTGGCGGATCACTTTAAGGTGATAGTCGATGCCGGACCATACCCCCAGGACAAGAGAGACCCAGAGGAAATACATGCCAGCCAGGTGGAAATCGACAAAAGCGTAGGAGTAATGGATCAGCAAACCATGCAGGGCAAACATCTGAAAAATCATTTTATATTTGCCTAACTCTTCAGCTGGGAGGATCACTCCTTCACCGGAGGCGATACCTCGTAAGCCGGTCACAGCGAGTTCTCGTCCGACGATGATGACCACCATCCAAGCGGGGACTCGGGGTGAGCGATCGATAGCGGTCAGCATAATGAGCGCTGCCGCCACAATAAGCTTATCCGCCAGTGGATCAAGAAACTTCCCGAGGGTGGTCGTGTGTCCGTGCAGCCGCGCCAGATACCCATCAAAGAAGTCTGTCAGGCTGGCAACGAAAAAGGTCAGCGCCGCCAGGGCGCTAGAGAGTGGGCCAGTGTCGGTTAAAAAATAAACCAAGAACGGAATGAGAGCAATGCGCAGGAGACTGAGAAGGTTCGGTAAGGTCAGCACGAGAAAAGCCTGAGATGCTCACCCGGACAAGGCAACCCGCTCTAACCCATGGCCGAACGAGCTGCGTTGCCGGTAAGATTCGCGGTACTGGAGCACGCGCTGCACGTACTCCTGGGTTTCTGCGTAAGGAGGAACACCATTATACCGAGCTACGACTTCAGCTCCAGCGATGGAAAGAAGAATATTTTCCAAAGACCCCTCGGCCCAGGAAATGGCGCATTTGATTTCAGTCACAATGGAAATGAAGTGATCTTCAGTCTTCCCAACGATCTCCATGGATATATGATTACCG
>CAZAYE010000229.1:0-3340 GCA_964489255.1 uncultured Enterobacteriaceae bacterium | reverse complement strand
CGCGGTCTAGGTCGCCGTTGTAACGCAGCAGCAGGGCGCGCAGGTGGCGGATGCCGCCGTCCAGATTCTGCCGGGGGTCGAACGGATCGTGCACCCCCAACTGGTCGGCCGTGGCAGGCATCAACTGCATTAATCCCCCCGCTCCAGCTCGAGAAAGCGCCTGAGGATCAAACGCTGACTCAGCTTTGATGACCGCTTTGACGAGGGCGAATTCAACTCCATAACGCTGACAGGTCGCCTGGATGAGCCGGTCAAAGGCTGCACTCTCCTTGCCGCGGAGGCGGCGAACGTAGGGCTGGAGCAAAAGAAATGGGCGATACACGGGCTTGGTCGGGACATTAGTAAAATGCATTGTTCCGCGCGAGTCGCGGTAGACATAAATATCAGCTCTCGCAGAGCGGCCTCCGTCTATCCACCATCCGGCAATCCCAGCGATCATGCTCAGCACGAGCACAGCTTGACTACTCTCCCGCCACAACATATGCCCTCCTACCATAAACGATTTCTTCTCCCTGCGTCAAATCGGTTTTCCCTGCTGGGTGCATAACAATTTCTTGGTAACTGCCCGTAAGTTGTAGGGGCACGGCATGCCGTGCCCCTACCTGTAGTAGACTTCTCTCCTGGAGCCAGGATTTTGTTATGCACCCTTCCCTGCTTGACTCCCGTCAGTTGACGTGCGAGCAATGAGCGCCAAGCATGGAGACTATCGACTATCTCATTATCGGCAGTGGCATCGCGGGCTTAAGTCTGGCGTTGAAAGCTGCGACGCGTGGGTCGGTGCTCATTGTGACCAAAGACTGCTTGCCTGAAAGCAACAGCGCCTATGCCCAAGGAGGTATTGCGTCGGTGTGGAGCGCCGAGGATTCGTTCGACGCCCACGTTCAAGATACTTTGGCTGCCGGAGCTAGGCTTTGTCATGCCGAGGTCGTTGAGGCTGTAGTCAAAGAGGGGCCAGACCGCATCCATGAGTTAATTGCGCTCGGGACAAACTTCTCGCGTCGCCCAGGTGGTGAGGATGCTGAGTACGACCTCGGTCTGGAGGGCGGTCACTCGCATCGTCGTATCCTCCACGCTTTAGATGCGACCGGTCAGGAAATCATCCGCGCCCTTATTGCAGCAGTCCGACAACAGCCGAATATCGCGATTCTGGAAAAGCATCTTGGGGTTGACTTGTTGGCCAGCCCTGGCCCGTCGGGGATGGAGTGTTGGGGAGCCTATGTTCTCGATCTGGAGACGAATCTGGTAAAAACCCTCACTGCCAGGGTCACGGTACTTTGCACCGGAGGCGCAGGCAAGGTGTATCTCTACACCAGTAATCCAGACGTCGCGACCGGCGATGGCTTAGCAATGGCCTACCGAGCTGGAGTGCCGCTGGCGAATCTCGAATTTTTTCAATTTCATCCGACTTGTCTCTTTCACCCGCGGGCCAAGTCCTTTTTAATTTCCGAGGCGCTGCGCGGCGAGGGGGCAGTCCTGCGCCGGCTGGACGGTACGCGCTTTATGGCGCAGTATCATGCGCGTGCTGAGCTTGCTCCGCGCGATGTGGTGGCTCGTGCCATCGACAACGAGATGAAGACTCATGGGTTCACTCATGTGCTGCTCGATATCAGCCACCGCGATCCTGACTTTCTCCGCCAACGTTTTCCCGCGATTTCCCGCCGTTGCCTAGAATTTGGCATTGACCTGACAAGAGAGCCGATTCCTATAGTTCCGGCAGCACACTACCTGTGTGGCGGGGTGATAACGGACTTGAACGGTGCGACTTCGCTCGGTCGTCTGTATGCCGCTGGAGAGGTGGCAATGACTGGCCTACATGGAGCCAATCGACTGGCGTCCAATTCATTGCTCGAAGCAGTCGTATTTGCCCACCGCGTGTTTGTCCACGCGGAGGCGTTTTTGGTTGCTGATCACCGTCTACCCCCAGTATTCCCGGACTGGAATCCAGGACATGCGGTGAACAGTGATGAGATGGTAGTCGTGACGCATACCTGGGAAGAGATTCGCCGGCTGATGTGGAACTATGTCGGTATCGTGCGCAGCGACCGCCGCTTAGCCCGCGCCCGGCGGCGTATTGCCCTGATCCAGGACGAGATTCGTGAATACTACTGGAACTTCTTGGTCACCGGCGACTTGTTAGAGTTACGTAATCTGGCCACTGTGGCCGAGCTGATCATTCGCTGCGCCAGCATGCGCCGCGAGAGCCGTGGCCTCCACTACACGCTTGACTATCCGGAGACTGACGACCAACACTGGCGACACGATACAGTCGTGTGGCTTGGGCAATAACAGAGCTGCCTCTGACTGCCTTACCGGCTGATTTCCTCAAACAATGAGAGCTGGCTGCCCCGCGGCCGCTCGCCGAGAGGGACAGGATAGCGGCCGGTGAAGCACGCATCACAGAACCCCCCGAGCTTCTCCTTCAGTGCAGCATACATCCCTGCCTCACTGAGGTAGGCCAAACTGTCGGCGGTCACGTAGCGACGGATTTCGTCGGTGGTATGCGAGTAAGCGATCAATTCACGTCGGGTCGGCGTGTCCACACCGTAGAAGCAGGGACCAATGGTTGGCGGAGAGCTGATGCGCAGGTGCACTTCGCGTGCACCTGCCGAACGGATCATTTTGACGATTTTGCGGCTCGTCGTGCCCCGCACGATTGAGTCATCAACCACGATGACTCGTTTGCCCCGCAGCACCTCGGGTTGGGCGTTGAGTTTCACCTTGACACCGAAGTGGCGGATCGATTCCCGCGGCTCGATAAACGTTCGCCCAACGTAATGATTCCGGATCAAGCCCATCTCGAATGGTAAACGGGCTGCCTCCGCATAGCCCAAAGCCGCTGGCACACCAGAGTCCGGCACTGGGATGACAATATCGGCCTCGACCGGCGCCTCACGGGCAAGCTGCCGCCCGAACTCTTTGCGCGTCTGGTAGACGCTGCGGCCATAGACGAGGCTATCAGGCCGGGCAAAGTAAATGTGTTCGAATACACATCGGGAAAGCGGTTCATGCGGGAAGGGTGCATGCGAAGTCATCCCTTGTGGGGTAAACGATAAGACTTCTCCAGGCTCTACCTCGCGCTCATAGGTTGCGCCGATGAGGTCCAGGGCACAGGTTTCTGAGGTGACGATGTACGCTTCTTTGTGTCCCTCTTTCATATGGCCGAGAACCAGCGGCCGGAAACCGTAGGGATCTCGCACTGCCACCATCTCATCTTCGTTAAGGAACACCAGCGAATAGGCACCGCGTACCTGCCACAGGGCTTCAATAATGCGATCGACTAGTTTTGCCCCGCGTGAGACAGCGATCAGGTGAAGAATAACTTCTGTGTCTACGGTAGACT
>CAZAYE010000228.1:0-6022 GCA_964489255.1 uncultured Enterobacteriaceae bacterium | reverse complement strand
CGATCGCGCGGGCGATGGCGGTCCGTTGTTGCTCACCCCCAGAGAGCTGGTTAGGCAGGTGGTTCTTGCGGTCTTCGAGACCGACGATGCGTAAAGCCAACTCAGCGTGTTTCCTGCGCTCTGCTTTGGACAAGCGGGTGAGGAGCAGCGGCACTTCGACGTTCTCGATAGCTGTCAACACCGGGATAAGGTTGTAAAACTGAAACACGAACCCAACGTGTGTCGCTCGCCAGGCGGCGAGTTGGTCCTCACGAAGGCCATTCAGGAGTTGGCCGCCGACTTTGACGGTGCCGGACGTTGGTTGGTCGAGACCAGCGATCAGATTGAGCAGGGTAGACTTGCCGGACCCCGAAGGTCCCATCAGCGCGACGAAAGTCCCGTTGGGAATGTGCAAGTTGATCTGTTCCAGCGCATGAATTTCGTCGGCTCCTCGGTGATACACGCGCGAGATCTGGCTGAGTTCGATCATAAGCTGGCCTTTACTGTGGCAAAGCGTGGTTTGCAGAGCGATACCATTGAGGGGATAAACACCAGTGCTCCAACTACGTGCAAAAACAGAATCAACGTCAGCAACAAGGCCATCTCTGCCTGAAACTTCATCGGAAAGAAAAACCAAAAGATGACACTAGCAGTCAAAGTGGTTCCGGTAAACAAAATGGCGCGGCCGGTGGTCGTCAGGGCTTCTTCAATCGCCTGATCAATATCCGCCAAACGCTCATACTCTTCGAGGATGCGGGAGAGCACATAATAGCCATAGTCAATGCCGATCCCGATGCCGATCGCCGCTATCGGGAGGCTGTTGACGTTCATATCAATACTCAGCCAGTACATCACTGCTTCAGTGAGAGGCTGGGCTACGATCGAAGGGATCATGACGATGAGCGCACCAACGACCGAGCGGTAGGTCAGAAAGCTCAGCACAAAAACCGCAGCCAGCACCAGGTAGAGATTGACCCGGTAAGACCACTCGAGCTCTTCATACACTGCGGCCAAAATGCCAAGGAGCCCTCCTGCTAAACGAAACTGTACTTTATCTACGGCGTTAGTGGCAATGAACGCCTTCGCTCGCTCCAATGCGTCTACGACTGTATTGTGGGAATAGTCCTTAAAGAACACGGTCACTGTGGCCGTCTGTAGATCCTTGTCGACGAGTTCTCGCTGAAGCGCCCCGGATACCCAGAGGAGATTACCTACATCATGAGAGTTCTCAGGGATGATGGCCCATTTAGGAATGCCTTCTTCATATTGCTGGTGGGTTTGACGGATGAGATCAGCAGCACTCAGGCTGCCTCCAGCCAACTTATTTTGTTCCATGTATTTTTGCAGCTTTTCCAAGGCAATGAGGCTTTGCGGGTCTCGAAACACACCTGGCGCTTTCCCTTCTGCGATAATGACCAGCCGCGAGATCCCTACGAAACCTTTATCGATGATCCGGTCATAGGCAACATTGTAGGGATGATCGGCGTAGAAAAGGGCCCTGCCTATAGAGACATCCCCAATCTTGATTCGTTGAGAGTAGTATAGTCCCACTACCAGAGAGAGCGCAAAAAGCGCGACAACGGCATAGCGGGTATTGCCGTGGCTTATAGTGACGAGTCCCTGATTGATCCCTGTATAGACTCTGTCTGAGAACCTAGTGCCCAGATAAGGGTCGTTTCTGGGGGGAGGGATAAAGGAAAGAATGATGGGGTGTAGGGTGACCACACTGAGCGAGATGCTAAAGACCCAGAAGCTGCTGATAAACGCGAGCTTCTGGATCAGAGGGATACCGGCAATTGCAAGGGTAAGAATGGCGAGGCCGTCAGAGCAGATGGAAACCAGAGCCGGCGAGAAGAGATGCAGGTACGATTGGAGGATTGCTTCGTTTTTGTCCCCTAGACGGCGGTACTCTTCATGGTAGCGTTCCATGGACTGCACGGAGTGGGAAAGTGCCCTGGCGGTGATCAACAAAAACACCACGATGACGAGGGGATCGATAGGTAAACCAAAGAACCCGGCAAAGCCTAAGGCCCAGAATGTGCTGAGCAAGCCAGAAACAAGAGGGATCACAACTCCCTGTAAGCTATGGAAGTAGAACCAGAGAAGCCCGATGATGGCAAGAGTGGTCAGTCCTGTGATGTAGAAGACCCAGTTTTGGTAACTAAGGACCCAAGCAAAGAGCATGGGATAGCCTGTGATGTGGAGGGTGTGATTGGTATCTTCCTCACGGGTCTTGATCTCCTGTAGACGGCGCATCAGCCTACGGTAGTCTACTCCACTCTCCCAAAGCCCTGCTGCGATCAGTGTCATGGTGTGGTCTTCGGAAACAAAGAAGTTGAGGATACCAGGATTGGTGTAGACTGCTCGTCTGATACGGGCGACATCTTTTGGCCCTCGCAGTGGGCGAGGACGGAAAAGAGGAAGAGAGGTGATCCCAGCCGAGTTCACCTTTACATCCTGCATTCGAGGATGAGAGAGAGAAATAAGCCCTAAAGGGCTTACTCCTGGGGTCTCAAGGAGGTCGATAGAAATGCGGTCGATTTTGTGGAGGGTGTCCAGGTTAAAGATGTCTCCCTCTTTGACCTCTAGGGCTATGACTAACACGTTGGCCGAGCCAAACATCTGACGGTACCGTTGGTAGACCTGCATGTAGGGATGCCGAGCAGGGTAGAGATCCTGAAAGTTCATCCGGATTGTCGTGTGGGACAGGTGGTAACCGAGAAAAAGCGTCAGCACCAAGGAAAGGGCGAGTACCGGCCAGCGATAGTGCAGGAGAAAGCGAATATAGGCTTCCATCCATGGACGCGGAAGCATAGAAATCCCTCCTTGAGGTCGGGGAAATGCTGGTCAGAACTAGTTACGACCCCCTCGTCGTTTCTGGTTCTTTTCCTCGTAACGGAAATGGAGAACTTGACCTTTCTCACAAGACACGAACAATACCAAGAACCAGTATGGAAATCCTGAACTTTTTCTGACTTTTTTCTGAGATTTTGGTAAGAGAGACGATTGTGCAGGTGACGCCCCAGATTCTTTTTCCTCCCTTTCGCCTCGACTCCGTGAACGAGAGTGTGCGGCACGGTATCGAGTCGGATCGATGCGATTACTCCCAGTCACGAACTCGGCTGGAGGTCAACCTTGGAAAACACTTGCCCGAAACGTCTCATACGGACGACGACTCCGTTCGGCGCTGTCTCAAACACTACGGGCTCACGTCCGTTCTCCATCACAAGAACATCAGGCTTGTCGGTGGTAAGCAGCTTCCAAGCTTGCGCGGAGGGTTCAGCCGGACTGAGTGCGAGTGAACCATCGCGCCACACGACCTCCACATAGCCGCTGCCTGGAGAGTTCCGGGTCTGATAGCGGCCGAGGAAGCGGCGCAGTTCTTCGGGTACCGGGGTCGGCTGAAAGGGAGTTTGGGGGAGCTGCGTCTCACGTACTACCGGCACGACTTCGTCACACATCAGCCAAGTGATGTCCTCCCAAGCGTTAAGCTGCCAACAATTCGTCAGCACAATAGTTCCCAGGCGATCACGCCTGCTAAGGGTGAGGAGCGAAATAAAGCCGTGGATGCCTCCACCTTGTCGGTGATAGATGGTGTCCTTCCGGCGCGTGGCGCGCCACGCAATGCAATAGCCCCACTCCCACTTCGAGTCCATATAGTGCACCCGCTGCATCTCCGCCAGCGTGGCGCCCCGCAGCACCTGGGCTCCTTCCCGGACGGCTTGCTCAGTGCGAAATTGCAGGGCCAGCCACTTGGCGAGATCGGCCACACACGAATACAGCTGCCCGGCCGCACTCATCCCACGGAGAGGGAAAGTGGGAGCGACCACTGGCTGGTCACTAAAAGGGGCATTCTGATACCCGGTTGCCGCGTGCGGTCGCATCAGCTCTGTGAGGTGAAAATCCGTCACCGTCATGCCGAGCGGATGAAGGAGATGACGCCGGACGTAGCCGGGATAGGGCATGCCGCTGACGCGCGCGATCACTTCGCCGAGTAGGGAATACGCCAGGTTGGAATACTTGAATTCCGTGTCGGGCGCGACCACGACCTCGACTTGGGGGAGCACGGCGACGAGCTGCTCGCTCGTGGGAAACTCCAGTGTCGTCCAATGCTCCAGCGGCGCCTCGCACATGAGGCCTGCGTGGTGAGTCGCGAGGCGGCGTAACGTGATGTCCTCCACCGTGCCAAATCTTGTTTTTACGGCGGCAAATTCCGGGAGATACCGCACGATTGGCGCATCCAGTGAGAGTTTCCCTTCCTCGCAGAGCTGCAGCAGCGCACTGGCGGTCAACGTTTTGGTCACCGAGCCGCACCGGAAGACGGTCTGCTCATCTGGCACCTGTCCGCTCGCTATGTCGGCGAAGCCGAACCCTTTGCTCCATACCAGCTCTTGATCCACCACAATGCCACAGGCCGCTCCGACCACACGGTGCTTTAACATTAGCTCAGGGATCTTCTGTTCAATCCTCGGTAAAACTGAATCCAATATTGAGTGTCCCATCACTTTGCCTCCTGAATCCACTTCGCCAGCATGGCAATCAGGAAAGAAAAACCGAAGACTCTCCATCCTTCTGGGACCAGATAGGCCAGGTGGGAGCCGTCGGGAGAGAGTTGAGGCATAAGTAAACATCTCTCCTTACTCAGGCAAGACTGGCGCGAGGAGTCCCGCTACCTACATATTCTCCTCCGCCAGATACTGGAAAACTGTTCGGGGGCTAACCCCAATGCATTAGCAATTGCCGGTGCACTGATCCCGTTGCGTACGACCGGGAAGAGATAGCCGCATAGACATATTAGTGCCCCAACATGCCGGTGATAACAAACAGGAACACGATTCCCGCACTGGGGCCTGTCCCTACAAGCCAGCCGAACACGGGCGTGAGACTGCCCCCCTTCATCATCGCCGGCCCTACGACGAGGAGCGAGACAACCTGGCCGATCCACACGATAGTGAAGGCCACCATACCGGTAGGATGCTGTCGCCAGTTTTTCATCGCGGTTCTTCAGCAAAGGTCTGCCCCTCTCGCTCGCCTCTCAGGGGTGTCACATCACGTACGAAGAAGAGCACGTCCGCTTGTTGGGCCACGGCGGTGCGAAAGACGCCGCTGTGCATCCAACTGATATCTACCTCGCGTGACAGCAACCTGGCACGTGGATTAGCGCTAGTCGTCGGTAGCAGGAAACACGACCCGATCTCTGCAAGGAGCGCGTTGAGCGTACCTGGAATCAGGTGAAATTCAGAGCTCAGGAATCGGTAGGGTTGCGAGTCGCGCCCGCGCCCATTGAGCATCCAGATTGAGAACACCTGTCCGGGGAAGGCACGGTGCACACGCGTTCCCACTGATCCTTCAGCAGAAGGTATTAGGGCTGGCGGCTTTACCGCAGACCAGTCTTTCGATAGATGCGAAGCGTGGCCTTGCAAGATCACTTTCTCCTCGGGCCCCAGGTGGGTAAGAACACTGCCGACCCGTCGGAACATCCCTTCCTCCCGCTCTGCCATTGCGGGTTTGAGTGCAGTCCATTCCGTGGCCGGACCCACACCACGCAAGAAGAGAAAACTGTCTCTGAGACCGAGCGTCGATTGCAAAACCTGGTTGCTAGCGTTTGCTTCCAAGAGTGTATCAAGGTGTGAGTGATGAGTTTCGATGAATGCAACCGCCCTGTCCAGCCTGGCGATCTCGTCGCCAATGGATTCACCGGTGACCCGCCTGAGCACAGCACGTAATTCGCCCACGACCGGGTTCCTGTGCGCCGCTGCGAGAAGTTCCTCAATGTCCTCGTAGCCACCCCCCGGGACTGCATCGAGATCGAAGCCGAAGAAGTGAAGCCGGTCGGTCCCAGTCGCACGACTCTCACTGAGTTTTCTGAGCCGGCGCGCCAGGGTGACCTGCTCTGCCTTCATCTCGGCCTCGGGGAACGAGGGTCCCCAGGCGTCCTTGAGAATCCCAGTTGGCGTGTCATCGCGATCCGTCCTGATCGCACCCCGGTACCCGAAACTTGCCATGCGGTAACTCCGGTTTTCGTAATCAGTTTCAAGGATAG
>CAZAYE010000227.1:0-6024 GCA_964489255.1 uncultured Enterobacteriaceae bacterium | reverse complement strand
CCGGTGCGGCCGTGGGTGCCAATAGCTACCAGATCTGCTCCCAGCTCGGTGGCAGTGTCAGCGATGCCCTGCGCTGCTCGCCCTTCGCGCGTCTGTTTTTCCCAACCCTCGCCCTCTAGCAGCAGCCCCTGCAAAAACTCCTGCCAGTCTGGCTCCAGGTCCTCCGGCGCAACCGGGGGGAGAATAACTGCCTCGGCACCGTAGGCAGCGGGGTAGATATAGTGGATGTCTAAAACGTGAAGAAAAATCGCCCGGCCGCCAAACCCACGTACCAAAGCCAGCCCTTCTGCGGCCGCTTGCTTGGAGCAGGGAGAAAAGTCAATCGGGATGAGCACCGTTAGAGGACCGACCGGCAAGGCTCGCTTGGCGATCAACACTGGCACTGGCGCCTTCCGTAGCACCCGTTCCCCAGTACTGCCAAGAAACCGCCCTTCCCGGCGTGTGCTTGCCCCGACCACGATCAGGTTGCCGTTCCAGTTGCGGCACACTCTGATCAGTTCGACAAAAGGCTTACCGATACGCGCATCAGTCTCAACGCGCAGGCGAGCAAACTCTGGACCCGCAGCCAAGTCGTTGAGCTGGGTGCGCATCTTGAGGACCACTTCTTCGAGCAGAGCTTCCGCGGGTAAGGTGGGAAAGCGCATCTGCTGATAGAGGGGATAGGGTTCGACGACGTGCAGGATGTAGAGGGCGGCGGCGGCTCGTTCGGCCAGGACCCTCGCCGTGCGTAGGGCAACCTCTCCATCGGGGAAAAAGTTATGGCCGACGACAATGCGATGCAGTGTGTTCATGGGAGAGCTCCTTGCATCAGGGTGCTCATGACCTGTCAGGTCCTGTGCCTAATGAGATTTGACAAACGAAATCGGTAATGCAGGAAATGGTAGAACAGGCTTCCAGCCTGTTTCAGAGCACGGGCTAGAAGCCCGTGCCACCAGGGAACTCAGTTACCTATCTTGTTCATCAAAATCCATTAGGGCGTAAGAGCAACTCTCGTACCAGCAGGGAAGCAACAGATTACCGGCTTTTTCCTGGCAACTTTCCTGCTTGTGAGAAGCGCAGATGAGAAAATGTGCAGATTTGAGAATGAAAAAAGGGGTTAGGGGCTAGAGGAGAGGAGGAGTGAGCAATCCCGTTTACCCACGGACCGTCAACACCGGACACGTTGCCCGCCGTAGCACCGCCTCAGTCACGCTACCCATGAAGAAGCGCTTCGCGCCACGTCGGCCGTGCGTGCCCATCACCATCAGATCGGGCTTGAGTTTTGCCACCCACGCCAGTACGCCCGGAGCGGCGTCGCCTTCACTGAAGTGCACCCGCACCGTGACGTCTGCTCCTCCTGTATTTGTTGAAGCAACGAGGTCTTTGACGCGTCGCCGCGCCTTCTGCTCGAGGCGCTTGACGCTCTCGGGCTGTTCAAGGCCGTGTTCGTACAGGAGGTCAAGGAGATGGGGGGTAGGAATGACGTGGCATACGTGCACGGTTGCCCCGCTTGTGCGAGCCAGTGTGAGCGCATAGGCCAGAGCCGCTTCAGAGGGAATGGAGAAGTCCATCGGCACCAGGATGTGGCGCCATAATGCCGCGGGAGCAGCAGAGGCTTGTTGCAGTGTGGTCATATCACGGTCTTTCCTGTGCTCGGCCACCGCTCCTGACTATTCTTCGTGTTTCACGGATGACCGGTCATTTCTCAACAAGGGCTATTTGTCAGTACAGGTCTTTGACTCGAGGGTTGATGAGATCTCAGTGCCCTGCTTGCGTGGGAGCAGAGGGTGTTCCGAGGCCATAGCGAGTACGGAGCCGCGCCACGGCTTCATCCTGGAACCGCGCGAGCGTCGGGGTCAGACTGACAGGATATAAAGCTGGCGCTCGTAGCGCCTTGTGCACCTCGGTAAGACCAGCAAAATCAGCCCGAAACAACGCGCGGCTTTCGTCTAGGGATGGGAGCGGACGCAGTCGGCGGCCGTTTTCCATGACCTTTTCCAGGAGAGGGGTGACCCGCTCGAGCGGGACTGCTGCCGCGCGTGCTACCTCATCTACCGATTCCTCCCGCAGCCCCAAGCAGTCCCGTGCATACTGGCCATCAGCCTCCATAATGCGAAACGCTTGTTTCTTGCCGAGCAAACTCACTTTCTTGCTGCTTAACTTCAGCCGCGGCCGTCCAGCGTACTCGACCAGCTTGTACGCCATATCCAGCGCAGGGGCATCGCCGCTGACTCCCATGTCGGTCCCCACGCCAAACACGTCGATTGGTGCACCCGCAGTGACCAAGCGGGCGACTTCGTGTTCGGTGAGTCCCCCACTGGCATAAATACGCGTGTAAGCGAGTCCCGCAGCGTCCAGAATTTTCCGCGTCTGCTGGCTCAACATGAGCAGGTCTCCACTATCGAGGCGCACGCCCCGCAAGCGATGGCCGCGTTGCTGCAAGGCTTGTCCCACACGGGCCGCCCGCTGGGCACCAGTGAGCGTATCGTAGGTATCGATCAGTAAGGCCGTCTCATCGGGAAACGTTGCGGCGTACGCCCGAAACGCGGCTTCTTCGTCATCGAAGCTCTGGATGAAGGAGTGGGCCATGGTGCCGTAAAAGGGCACCCCGTACAGCTTGCCGGCCAGCACATTGCTGGTGCCGGCGAAGCCGGCCAGATAGCTGGCGCGGGCGACCTTGAGGCCGGCGTCTATGCCGTGGGTGCGGCGCAAGGCAAAGTCTACCAGCATGCGTCCCTGCGCGGCCGCAAAACAGCGCGCTGCCTTACTGGCGATCAGCGTCTGCAAATGCGCAGCGTTGAGCACAAAGGTCTCGACTACTTGGGCCTCGATGATGGGCGCCGTAATCTCCAGGAGCGGTTCGTGGGCAAAGAAGATGCGCCCTTCTGGGAGGGCGCACACGTCGCCGGTAAAGCGTAGGTGCGCCAGGTAGTCGAGGAAATCGGCGGAGAAACGACCGGTCTGGCGGAGAAAGGCAAGGTCTTCAGCCGAGAAAGCAAACGTCTCAAGAAAGTGAACAACTTCCTGCAGGCCTGCGGCCACCAGAAACCCACGATCCGGCGGGAGCTTACGCACGAACAGGCTGAAGGTGGCGGGGGCGAACATGCGGTGCTGGAAGTAACTCGCCGCCATCGTCAGCTCGTAGAGATCGGTAAACAAGGCAAAACTGTTCTGAGCCGTCATCACCAAGATATTAAGCAACTCTCGTACCAGGAACGAGCTGCATCCACGCAGCGCAGAGCAAGGGTGATTTCTTATCCGTGGGAAGAAAAAGGAGTCAGGATGAGCAAAAGTGAGAAAAAGCAACCGGTTGCGGCAAGCGGCGCTCGACTTGATTGAGGCCACGGAACTGAACGCGCTCGTCATCGACGTCAAGGGCGACCGCGGCATGATCGCGTATCCGAGCGCGATTCCGCTAGCGGCGCAGGTCGGCGCGCAGAGCCTTTGACCGGAGGCCGTTTAGAGGCAAGGAAATTCGGGCACAGGATAAAGGCAGCTGAAGATTTCGGTGCGAACGGGTGGATGTTGTGGAATCCGCGGAACATCTATTCGGGGGATGGACTGTATCCCGGGGTGGCGATGGTCGAGGGCGCCAACGTGAGCGTTGGTCGGGGAACTGAAGCTCCCTTTAAGTTGCTCGGCGCTCCAGAGATGAATGGGAAAAACAGCCGCCTCTTCATTCCGAAAAATAGCAAACGCGCTGAGACACCTTGGGAGGGTTGTCATCACCGGACTCCTGGCAGAACGGACGAGAAGCAAGACTCTTCGTCTCAACAGGAACGCGAAGCCACGCACGCCAATAATCGCGCGGGCAGGCTGGTACCCTTCTTGCTTGATGGAGGATTTAACCATGTCACAGCGGATAACGACAGTGAGGCTACCACATATCGTATCCCTCTCTCTTTTGACCCTCTGGGGGTCCTGGCTCGGTGGCTGCAACCAGGCTGATCAGGCACGGAAAGGTGTTGAGCTGCAGTTCGTGGAGAAAGCCGTAGGTAAAGTGATCCCCAGCGACGTCGCCTACCAACTGCGGCAGCAAGGGGAGGACATCGTCTTCGTCAGCGTCCGTGAGCGGGCCGAATGGGACGAATATCATATCCCTGGGGCGGTGTGGATCCCGCACAGCAAGCTGAAAGAGCAAGACGAATTTTCGTGGCAGCTCCTCCAAGACCTCGCCGAGACGCATAAATACGTGGTGACCTACTGCGGCGCTGGGCACCGCAGCGGATTTGTGGCAGAGAAGGCGCGGGAGCGCGGACTGGTCAACGTGTTCAATCTCGATGGAATTTCCTTTTGGAAAGAGAAATATCCGATCACCTACGGCGTGCAACGTCCCCCAGATAAAGAACCGAAAATGATCCACCTGGATGAGGCGTATTATTACTACCAGTCTGGCTTCACGGATGTGGATTTCGTGGACGTCCGCGAACCCGAGTCGATCGCTACCCGAGGTGGAAAAATTATCAAAGGTTCCACAGTCATTCCGTTGTCCGAGTTGACCAGACAGCTGGATAAGATCGATTGCGACAAAGACACGGTTTTTCTCTGCGAGGGAACGTTCGACGGTGGGGAATGCTCTGCGAGCCCTGCGGCCGGAAAGATTGTCATCGACAAGCTGGGCTGCAAGGCTGGCCACATGAAGTACCTCCTCGAAGGCTACGGAGCCTGGGAAGCGGCTGGGTATCCAGTGGAGCCCTACCGCGGGTAGAGGAGCATGGTGTGGCTGAGAATCTCACCCTCGCTATTGTCTTAGGCGCCGCACTGGTTGATTCCATCAACCCGTGCGCGATCGGCGTTATGCTGTTCTTGTCGAGCGTCTTACTAAAGGTCTCTGGTAAAAAGGAGATCCTCCTGCAGCTCGGGGGGGTCTACATCGCCACCGTCTACGTCGTCTACACCCTCTCAGGGCTCGGCTTGATCTGGTTTCAGCACACCCTGATCCGCAAAGGGTTTGCCGAAATTGTCGGTCTCGTAGTTGGGGCCTTCGTCATTGGGCTGGGGCTCATCGAGATCAAGGATTTCTTCTGGCACGGCAAAGGCATCTCCCTGGAAATCCCACCCCGGTACAAGGAAAAGATCGCGCACATGGCAGAGAAGATCTCTTTTGTGGGGGTGATCACGCTCGGCGGGTTCGTTGCCGCCGTAGAGCTGCCCTGCACGGGCGGACCCTATCTGGCGATTACCGCCCTCCTCGCCAAGTCGTTTGACCTGCCAGCGTTTCTGTACCTGCTCCTCTACAATTTCATTTTTGTCCTGCCGTTGCTGGTCATTCTCTGCATGATCTCCTTTGGTGCTTCGACGCTCAAGTTGAAACGGTGGCGACAGGAAAAGCGACCGTGGATGAATCTGGCGCTAGGAGCCCTCATGATTAGTTTGGGCACCTTTTTGATCGTGTACTATCAACGCGGATGGCATTTATGAGACGTGAGGCCCGGCTCTGCGCGGCCCTGCTGCTCGCGCTGCTCGTTGTTAGTTGTGAAAAGAAAGGTGATTCGGGTGGCAAGACACGCACAGAGGAACCGACCCAGGAGGCAGTGGCGGCCTTGGCACGGTGCCTGACGAAGCAAGGATTTGTGATGTATGGCTCAGTGACGTGCTCGGCGTGTCGGGCCCAGCGCAAAGCCTTTGGGGCAGCGTTCGCTTATATCAAAGAAATCGAATGTAATCCGCATGTTCCTGACACCCAGGTAGAACGCTGCCTGGAGAAAAAGATCAAGACGACGCCAACATGGATTGCTGAGAAAGACGGCGAAGAGCTGAGGCGTCTGGAGGGCTATCGGCTCTTAGCGGATCTCGCGTCGGCTGCCGGCTGTGAGCTCGAAGTGCAGAAGTGAACATACAACGTGGTATGGGGAGAGCGATGCAGCCGCAGCTCTCCTCTGCTGCGCTGTAGGGCCGTCTTCGTATCCTCACCTGTGGGGAGATCTGCTATGCCGAGCGAAGTGAGGAATCCCATGCAACAAAGCTGCTACTACGCCGCTGAAGGAGAGACTGCTATGCGCTTTCACAACCGCGAACACGCTGCCCGTCTTTTGGTTGAGAGGC
>CAZAYE010000226.1:3392-6068 GCA_964489255.1 uncultured Enterobacteriaceae bacterium | reverse complement strand
GGTCACCTCTCAGCGATTGATCCAACCACAGGCTCGATCAAGTGGCGGTATGTGGATGAGTATCCTTTAGTCGGGGGTACGTTGGCGACGGCCGGAGGATTAGTTTTTACTGGCAACCAGCATGGATACGCCATGGCGTTCGATGACACTACTGGCGAGTTACTGTGGAAGTTCCAAACTGGGTCTACGGCCCGTGGCCAACCGGTGACCTATAAGATCAATGGCCGGCAGTATGTGGCGGTGCCGAGCGGCGGCGGTGGGCTCGCCGTCAGTCTGGTCGGAGAAAACCCGCTAGCGAGTAAAGGCAGCGCGCTCACCGTTTTTGCTTTGCCGAAGTAACCCGTCAAAATGAGGATGCAGTCTGATATGGGAGCAACAGGGTTTGCCCTGCCCAAGCAAAGCGCGGAGCCAGGGAAACAGTCTGGCTGCGACGCCTTTATAGTACTCTGGGTCAGTCTTTTTCTGCTCGCCTTCCTCGTCTTGAGCGAGCAACTAGCCTTGGCAGAGGAACAGACCGCCTTCCGAGTGTGCGTACTCGAGGACAATCTGCCTTACTCCTCACGCGCTGAGACCTCTGGCTTCGATGTCGATACAGCCAAAGCCGTGGCTGAGGCGCTGGGTCAGCCTTTCGTGCCAGTATGGGTCAAGAACAGCACCCGCATCGACGAAATTGAAGAGAGCGACCTGCCCACACGTCGTCTCTCCAGAAACGAGTGTGACGCAATTTTTAGTGTCCCAGGACAGGACGCAATCAAAGACTCTCCTAAACTCACGCTCGGAATGCCATACTACGGCGCGGCTTTCGAACTGATCGGTCGCGACAGCAATGTGCCAACCAGTCTCGCTGCACTCGGTAACACCCCCGTCGCTATCCAGGCCCAGACGATTGCCAACTTTGTCCTCAATGCCCAGAAAGCGAAGCTACGCACGTTTTTCTCGACCGAAGAGACCCTGAAGGGTCTCGCCAAAGGCGAAGCGACGGCCGCCCTCTTGTGGGGGCCAACCAGCGGCTGGTATTTGCACAACCATCCCGAATTGCAATTGGCGTTCGTTGCTGGCTATGAACCGCCAGCCGTCGTCCGTTGGAACGAACATGTCGCCACCCGTAGGAGTGACACACCGCTGCGCGAAACCATCGATAGAATGCTCGCACACCTCAGCTCATCCGGAACGCTCCAGGCACTGCTCGCGCGCTACGGCATTCCTGTTCGCAAACCCTTCGACACCACCTACAGTCTGGCAGAAATGCAAAAGCTGAGGTGACAGGCTACAGAGTCTCGATCACCGCGGACAGGCGACAGCCCACAAGGAAGACACGATGCAGGGGAGACGGACCTTTTCTACTGTGACGGCAACCCTTGGTTGCTTTGTCCTCGTGAGCCTGCCAGTCTGGGCGGACACACCCGTTGATATCTCCCGCAAAAATCCTTTTGCCGGCAATGCGGAGGCGATTGCGACTGGCAAAGCCATCTTTGAAGCCACCTGTACTGGCTACTGTCACGCCGCCGCAAGTTCAGCGCGAGTGGGCCGGTGTCCAAATTTGTTCGATTGCGAATGGAAACATGGCAGCAGTGATGGTGAAGTCTTTCACGCCCTCACTGACGGCGTACCTAAAACTGAGATGGTCGGCTTCAAAGGCAAGCTTCCCGATGAGATTCTTTGGAAAATTATCGCCTATATGCGCTCGGCCTCGCGGTGTCAGGATGGCAACAAACCAGCCGCTGCCGCGGCGCATTAGTAAAGGAGGGGGTGCCGTGCGCGCCTTACTCTGTTCCTTACTCGCTCCTAGCTACTGGCTCCTAGCTACCGTCTTCCCGTCTTCCACCCTTGCCCAACCTCGCGCTTACGTTACTAATGAAAAGTCCGACGAAGTCTCAGTCATCAATACAGCGACCGACCAGGTCATGACCACGATCAAGGTTGGGCAGCGGCCACGTGGGGTAGTCGTCGCGCCGGATGGCAAACGGGTCTATACGGCTAACGGCAACTCCAATGACATCTCAGTGATCGACCCCGTCACCAATGCAGTCATCGATACGATTCCGGCCGGAATCGATCCCGAAGGAATCACGACCAGCCTGGACGGTACGCGGTTGTACGTAGTCAATGAGAACGGAGGAGAATTGCTCATTATCAACCCGGCCAGTAAAGAGATACTGGCAAGAGTGACCGTCGGAACTGAACCCGAAACGGTCGTGCTCTCGCCGGACGGCACGCGAGCCTATGTGCCTAACGAGACATCCCATGACGTCACAGTCGTCGATACTGCCACACACCAAGTGCTGGCCTCGATCAAGGTGGGTGAAAACCCCCGCGGAGTGGCTTTCACTCCAGACGGGAAACACGCATATGTCAGCAACGAACGTTCGGGCACTGTGACGGTGATTGATACCGCAACCAAGGCGGTAGTCACCACGGTCCCGATGGGTGAACGGCCAGTGGGGATAGCGATACTCCCGGATGGGCAGAAAGCCTACGTTGCCCATGGCCGCTCCAACGATGTTCGAGTGATCGACACAGCAACGCATACCGTGTCGAAGATCATCCCCTTGGAAGGAGAACGGGCCTGGTGGGTCGCTCTCACTCCAGACGCGAAAAAGCTCTATGTCACGGTTGGACGAGCAGACAAGGTGGCGGTTATCGATACCACGACCGAAAAAGTCCTGACGACTATTC